>CAZUUH010000001.1:0-65987 GCA_964623415.1 uncultured Candidatus Saccharibacteria bacterium
CATATAAAAATGTTTACGATTTAGATGATAGAGGTGTTATAAAAGAAGAGGAAGAGAAGTTTGAAAAAACATTAGAATTAGGCTTAAAACAATTAGAAAATATCGCTTTTAAGTTAGAGAACGATGTTTTGTCTAATGAGGCCGTTCGAAGAAAAAGATTATCTGGTTTAGACGCCTTTGATTTATATCAATCTTATGGTTTCCCGATTGAATTAATTTTAGAAATATGTAAAGAGAAAAATATTGAAGTAGATTTAAATGATTTTTATAAAAGAATGGAAGAACATCAAAATCTTTCAAGGGCATCTTCTATTCAGATGTTTAAGGGTGGTCTTGCAAATCATAGTGAAAAAATCGTTAAACTACACACCGCACATCATTTATTACTTGCAGCACTTAAAGATATAGTCGATTCTAATATAAAACAACATGGAAGTAATATAACAGAAGAGAGACTTAGAATCGATTTTAATTGCGATCATAAACTTACTGAGATAGAAAAAACAGATATTCAAAATTGGGTTAATGATAAAATAAAAAAAGGATTAAAAGTAATTCGTAAAGAAATGGATTTAAATCAGGCTGTAAGTATTGGCGCAGAAATGGAGTTTGGATCTAAATATCCAGAAATAGTTTCTGTATATTTTATAGAAGATCAAAATGGAGAAATTATTTCAAAAGAATTTTGTGGTGGACCACATGTGGAAAATACAAAAGATCTTGGCAGTTTTAAAATAAAGAAGGAAGAGGCTAGTTCTGCTGGAATTCGTAGAATTAAAGCAGTTTTAGAATAAATTTTTTTAAAAAATAAAATATTTATCTAATTAAAAATCATTATATTTGAAATATAATGATTTTTATGTTAAATTAACAAAGATTTTTACATACTTGTTCTTTATTAACGTCTAAAAATTTTCAGAGATGAAAAAATGTTCACCTTTATTTATCCTGTTTTTTGCCTTCATGTTCTTTTCTTGTCAAGACGAAGAAGTTTATTGTGGACCAATACGTGTAAGTGAACCTCCAGGAGATACTCCTTGGAATAGTGATCGAGCATATATTGAGCTAAGCGACCTAGAGACTGTAGAGTATATAGGAAACTTTCTTATGAAAACTATTTTTGTCTATGAAAATAATGAGGGAGTTGTAACTAGTAGTTATTATCTTGTGTATACTGATTTTTACAAGATAAAAGCCAGTCGATATTGGGATTGGTATAACTATAAGGAGTACATCTCTTCTTACAAGGAAGAATATGAAATATCCGCCAAGACTTTGTGTAAAGTTAGGGAGCGGGTAGAAAGCATGGGTGCTGCCATTTGCAATAGAAAAGTGTCTACTGGTAGTAATGACCATGCAAAGGTGGGCCTGGAAATAACAGACGTTATCCAGTGACAGAGGTAAAAGTTGCGCCGGAGGAATATTCATTTTGAGTATTTCTTCCGGCGCTTTTTATATTATTTATTTAGTAGTATAATATATATTATGGGTTTTTTATTTTCATCTAAAAACAATAAGACAATTGCCATTTTTGATATTGGTTCTGGTAGTATTGGTGGTGCAATAGTTAAAATAGGTTCATCTTCGAATCCTGTTATTTTGACTTCTGTGAGAGAAGATATAATTTTAAAGAATGAAGTGGATCAAAGTAGTTTAATTTCTCAAATGATTAAAACCTTGCATAAAACAGCTAGCAATCTTTTATATATGAAAATGGCTCCTGTAGATGAGATATTTTGTGTTCTCTCATCTCCTTGGTATTTATCAGAAAATAAAATAATTAATTTTACTAAAAAAAATAAAAAGTTTATTTTTACAAAAAAAATAGCAAATAAAATTCTTCAGGAAGAAATTTCTGGGATTGTTAAATCTCATAATGATAGATATAATATAATAGATAATGATTACGATAATTCAGATGTAATTGAACAGCACGTATTATCTGTAAAATTAGATGGTAAAGATGAACTTAGTCCAATTGGTAAAACTTGTAAAGAGATTTTATTTGAATTAATAGTTTCTTTTTCTCCTAAATCTTGCATTTTGGGTATTAAAAATTCCTTAGGTCTAATTTTTCATGATAAAAAAGTTAGTTTTTTATCTTTTACTTCAGCTACGCATCTTGTTCTTCGAGATAAATTACTAAAAAATAATAGCTATATAATTATTGATGTTGCAGGAGAAGTTACAGACATTTCTATTATTTCAGATGGGATTTTATCTCAAATGGTTTCTTTACCATTTGGTAGGAATAAATTATTTAGAGAGATATCCAATAAATTAAATATAGATTTAAGGGAAGCAAAAGAAATCTTTAAATTATATTCTAGAGATAATATTTTCGATGGGCAAAAAAGTAAAATTTCTCCAGTTGTTTATTCCGTAATTTCAAAATTAAAAGAAGATTTTAATAAAGTGATATTAGAAATACCCAATATTAATAAGAATATACCTAAAAATATTTTTATTACAGCAGATGATGATATAAAAAACTTTATGTATACGATTTTCAGTAAAGATTGTTATATTTCAAATAATAATCATAAGTTTAATGTAGAGAAGATAGAAGCTAACGAATTACTTTATCTATGTGATTTTGTAAGTGGTTATCATGACCCATTTTTAATGATTGAAGCAATTGCTATTAATAAAAAACTTTTTAGTTAAATTTATGCCTAAAGTTTTAATGGAAGACATGAAATTTAATAATAAGAAAAAAACCGAAATTAAAAAATCGGTTAATAGTATTGTTAAAAATTTTGAAATACCCAATCTTAAGAAAAAAAATGAAAATAATACAAAAACAGAAGTTGGAATAGAAAAATTAGAGCATCCACAAAAATTTAAAAAAGAAAGAGTTAGTCGTAAAAGATTGGGCCAAACACCTAGTTTTAAAAAGAATAAGAAAATTATTAACAATGCAACTTTAATAATTTTTATTTTTTGTTTTATATTAGGTATTTCTTATTGGGGAGGAGAGTTAATTTATAAAGCAAACATAAACATAAAGTCAAAAATTCAAGAGATAGATATTCAAGATAAAATATTTAGTGCAGTTAAAGATTCAACTAGTAATTTAATTAACTTTGAAATAATAATGACCTCAGATAAAAAGGTTAAAAGTTTAATATTAACTGATACAAAAGAAGTTTCTTTAAAATCAAAAGGAACTGTAACTTTTTATAATGAATTTAGTGCTACACCACAGAAAATAATAGCTGGTTCTTTTGTTTCTGATGATGATGGTAAAGCCTATAAAATTGATAAAACAATTATAATTCCTGGTTACAAATTAGATAAAGATAAAAAAGTTATTCCAGGTAAGATAAATACACCAGTAACTGCTTTTTTGGCTGGAGATATTTACAATGGTTTACCGGAAAAGATTTACATAAGTTCTTTTAAAAATACAGATAAATATAAAAAAATATATGGTTTAATGGAAGAACCGTTTAAGGGTGGAGCCTCTGGTCTTGTTTATTATCTTAATGATGAGAACAAAAGATTTATTAAAGAGGTTGTAGAATCTTCATTAAAAAATGATCTAATAAATCAGGTTAAAGCAGAATTACCTAAAGGTTATATTTTATATAATGATGCATCAAATTTTTCTTACAAGATCGATGACGATATTTTGTCTATTTCTAAAGAAGCCAAGATCGATGTTTATGGTTACTTATCAGTAGTTATATTAAATGAAAATAGTTTAATAAAAGCTATAATGAAAAATTATCTTCCTGCTGTTTCCAATGAAAATGAAATTAAAGAAATAAAATTAAGCGGACTTAATGATTTATCTTTTAGTTTTAAAGAAAAAGATTTTGTAATTACAAAAGATGTTGAAAAAGTAGAATTTTCTTTAGATGGTATCCTTGATGCTATTTGGTATCCCGATTTAGAAAATTTAAAGAATAAATTATTGGGAATTAACAAAAATGATGTTTCTAATATTTTTAAACAAGATCCAGGCATAGCTTCTGCTATTGTTAAGATTTTTCCACCATGGAAAAATGTTCTGCCTAATAATATTTTAAGAATTAATATGATTAGTAATTTGACTAAATAAGATTATTTTGTTATATTTATGAAATAAAAATGAATAAAAATAATGATGAAAATACTGTTTTAGGTACTGTAACTGAGGCTTTACCAAACGCTTTGTTTAGAGTAGACATAGGTGAAGGAATTATTAATTTAGCTTATTTATCTGGTAAAATGAGAATGCACAGAATTAAAGTACTGGTTGGAGACAGGGTAGAGGTTTTACTAGATACTTATGGTGGCAAAGGTAGGATTATTAAAAGAATTTAACATATAGGGCTTGCTTATTTTTACAATATAGTGTAGTATGACTTGATATGCTTAGTATGTTGTAAAATACAGGGTATAACCCTATATTTTTATTTAGCGTAATTATAGAAATGAAGATTAAATCATCTGTTAAAAAAATATGCACAAAGTGTAAGCTCGTTAAGAGAAACGGTCATCTTCGTGTTATTTGTTCTAATCCTAAACATAAACAAAAACAATAATTTTATATATGAGAATTCTCGGTATAACTATTCCAAATAATAAACATTTAGATGTAGCATTAACATGCCTTTATGGTATTGGTATTTCTAAGTCAAGAAAAATATTAAAACAAGCACAAGTTGAATTTAACTTGAAAAGTGATTCTTTAACTGTCGATCAAGAAAATGCAATTCGTAAAATAATTGAAAGTATGACAATTGAAGGTGCATTAAAAAGAGAAGTTGCTTCAAACATAAAAAGACTTAAGGATATAAAGGCTTATAGGGGAGTTAGACACATGAGACGCTTGCCAGTTAATGGGCAAAGAACAAAAACAAATTCACGAACAACGAGAGGTAACGTTAGAGTAACTATGGGCAGTGGTAAAAGAAAAGAATCAAAAACATAATATCACTTAAAATATTTATCACTTAAATTATAACTATGGGAAAAGTAAAAATTATTACAAAAGAAGAAGATAAGGAAATTATAGCAGAAGAAAAAGTTTCAAATATTGTTCATTCTGTTAAAACACCAAAAAAGAAAATTGTTGCAGGAACATTACATGTTGAAGCTACTTTTAATAATACAAAAGTTGTCCTATCTGATAAAGATGGTAATACGTTATTTTGGACTTCTTCTGGTTCACTAGGTTTTAAAGGAGCTAAAAAGGGGACACCTTTTGCTGCATCAAAAGCTGGAGCAGTTATTGGAGAAAAAGCTAAAGCAATAGGTATAAAAGAAGTTGATGTAGTTGTAAAGGGGGTTGGTAGCGGTCGTGAGCCAACAATTCGTTCTTTTATGTCTTATGATATAGAAATTACAGGCATTAAAGACATGACACCAGTTCCTCACAATGGACCAAAACCAAAGAAACCAAGAAGAGTATAAAAATATGAAAAAAGTTAAAAAATATAAAATCGGTAGAAGATTAGGAGCAGGAGTGTTTGAAAAATGTCAAACAACTAAATTTGCTGTTTCTCAAGCTAAGCATATAAAAAATTCTAAGAATAAACATGCGAGACCACTTTCTGGTTATGCTGCTCAATTTATAGAAAAACAAAAAGTTCGATTTATGTATGGAATAAGTGAAAGACAATTTTCTAATTATGTGAATGAAGCTATTTCTAAAAAGAACGAATCGTCTTCTGAAACGGAGAGACTTTTTGAAATTTTAGAAAGTAGACTTGATAATGTTGTTTATAGATTTGGTATCACTAATTCAAGAAGACTTTCTCGTCAAATGGTTTCCCATGGCCACATTTTGGTTAATGGTAAAAAGCTTACAGTTGCATCATCTAGAGTAAAAATTGGAGATATTATTTCTATTAGAGAAGGTAGCAAAAAGAGTGTTTTATTTGCTGATATGGTTAATAGAACAAAAGATTATAATTGTCCTAACTGGTTAACTTTCGATGCAGAAAAACTTTCAGGAAAAATTCAAGGAAAACCTAAAAATATAGAAGGTTTTATTGATCTTAATACTGTTTTAGAGTTTTATAGTCGTTAAATTTAAAATATGGTTAATTTTTATAAAAATAATTAGGAGAACTTAATGTTTTCCAAAAATCATATAATTTATGTCTGATTTAAATATAATATTACCATCAAAGCTATCTATAGTGAAAGATGAGGAAACAAAAGGAATCTATGAGATAGACGGTCTTTATCCTGGATATGGACATACTCTAGGAAATTCTCTTCGTAGGATAATCTTGTCTTCTTTACCAGGAGCAGCTATTACTACTCTTAAAATAGATGGAGTAGATCATGAATTCTCTACTATTGATGGGGTGAAAGAAGATGTCGTTACAATTTTATTACACTTGAAGCAAGTTAGATTTAGATTAACAACAGATGAACCTCAAACAGTTAAAATAAATATTAAGGGACCTAAAAAGATTACAGCAGGAGATATCGAAACGAGTGGTCAAGTAGAAGTTTTGAATAAAGATTTATATATTACAGAAGTAACAACTAAGACTTCTTTGTCTATAGAGATGACAGTTGAAAAAGGTTTAGGCTTTGTTCCTAAAGATCAGCATCAAAAAGAGAAGAATGAGGTTGGTGTTATTTCTTTAGATGCTATTTTTACTCCAATTCGACGTGTATCTTATGAAGTTGAAAATATGCGTGTTGGTGATAAAACAAACCACAATCGTCTTCGTATGGTAATCGAAACAGATGGAACAATTAGTCCTCGTGAGGCTCTTGAAAAATCAATTGTTATTATGGTTGAGCAACTAGAAACTATAATTGGTTTTACTGTTCCTAAGAGAGTATCAAAAGAAGAAGATGACACAAAAGAAGAAATTAAAGAAGATGAGGATAAAGACAAGAGTGATACTAGTGAAATAACAGATATTCTTAAAACTAGAATTGATACATTGAATTTTTCTACTAGAACCTTAAATGCGTTAACAAGTGCAAATATTAGAACGATTGGTGGTATTGCAAGAAAGAAAACCGATGACTTGCTTGAAATTGAAGGTATTGGAGGTAAGGGTATCCAGGAGATTAAAAAAGTTTTGAGTGGTTATGGTATAAATTTAAAATAAATATATGAGACATCACAATAATATTAGAAAATTTGGGAGAAAGATGAATCAGCGAAATGCTCTTATGAAAGGGTTGGTTTTAGCATTGATCGCTCATGGGAAGATAGAAACAACTGAAGCGAAAGCTAAAGAATTACGCCCAATGATTGAAAAAATGGTAACTAAGGCTAATTTGGGAACTTTGTCTTCAAAACGCTTACTTATTTCACGTTTATACAATAGAACAATGGAAGCGAATAAATTAATAACCGATATTGCTCCTAAGTATAAAGGACGTAATGGTGGATATACAAGAATTACAAAACTTCCACGTCGAGGAGGAGACGCAAGTAAGATGGCTATTATTGAATTTATATAATTTTATGAATAATTACGTTATAGATGCAGAAAATAAAATATTGGGTCGTGTCTCAAGTGAAGCTGCAAAAGCTTTAATGGGTAAGAATTTACCTTCTTTTTCAAAAAATAAAGTGGCAGATGTTACAGTTACTATAATAAATGCTAGTAAGACTAAAATGTCCGAAGTAAGAATGAATACAACCTTACACGAAAGATACTCTGGTCATCCTGGGGGTTTTAAGGAGGAGACAAATGCTAAGATTATAGAGAAAAAAGGGTGGAAAGCATTATATGAGATGTCTGTTTATGGTATGTTACCATCAAATAAATTGAGAGCTAAAATAATAAAACGTTTAACAATTAAAGATTAATAATTATGGAAAAGAAAACAACAACAAAAGATAAAGAATATTATAGAGCTACAGGACGTCGAAAGACTGCTGTTGCGGTTGTTAGACTATATAAAGCATCAAAGTTTTCATATACTATAAATGATAAGGATTTAACTGATTATTTTAAAACTCCAGAATTAAGAAATATTGTTTCTGGTGCTTTTGATACGACATCACCAGTAGATAAATTTAAAACAGTTATAACTGTTCGTGGAGGTGGTATTCATGCTCAAGCAGAGGCTATCCGACATGGTATATCAAGAGCATTGGTTCTTTATGATGGAGAATTACGTGGAACCCTTAAGAAAGCAAAGATGCTTAAACGTGACCCACGTCAAGTTGAAAGAAAGAAATTTGGTCTTAAAAAAGCTCGTAAGTCACCACAATGGTCTAAACGTTAGATTATACAAAAATCAGAGACTTGAAAAAGTCTCTGATTTTTGTATAATCTCTTATATGAAAGAAGAAAATAAAAATAAAACAATAATTAATGATTCAGAAAATCAAATACAAGATGAAATTGTAAATGATTTAGAGTTTATTGAAACCAATGAAGAAGGGGAGTCTCTATTACCTAAAGATACAATCAAAAAATTAAAAGAAGAGATCAAGAATTTAAAAAAAGAAAAAGAAGAGTATCTTACTGGTTGGCAAAGAGCTAAAGCTGACTATATTAATTTACAAAAAGAATACGGAGATTCTCATGCAAGAAGTTCTGTTTTAGTAAAAGAAAGATTTTTAAAAAGTTTACTTGCAGCAATAGATAGTTTTGATATAGCTTTTAAAAATAAAGAATCTTGGGAAAAAGTAGATAAGAACTGGCGAGTAGGTGTAGAATATATATATCAACAATTAATGACAGGTCTTTCTGATGAAGGAATAGATAAGATTGATGACATAAATGCTAGTTTTGACCCTAAAATACATGAATCTGTTGATGTAGTAGAAACTAAAACAAAAGAACAAGATCATAAGATTGCAGATATAATACAAGTGGGGTACAAGATTGGTTCAAGAGTAATACGACCAGCTAGAATAAATATTTTTGAGTATAAAGATTAAATAAATAAAGTTTTAATAAATTCTCTTCTTGTTTCTTCGTCTATTTTATCTGTAACCATTATCATTATTTCGGTTTTTAGACCAAGATCTTTTTTTATATTTGTAAATAAATGTTCGAATGGATAGATTGAAATCCAGACAGAATTTTTTATACAAACAAACTCGGCCTTCTTTAAAAGATAACGTAGCGCTTCACGTTCATTTTTTCTTTCTTCTGGAAGATCAAGCAATATTATTCTGAAATATCCATCCCATTCTGTTGAAACGAGACCATTTTCATTTTCTAAGTATAATTGATTTAGTTTATGCTTTCCTTCTTTGGTTAAGCGTATATATTCACAGTTATCTGATGAAATAGACTCAAGTAATCCATCTGCTTTCATATTTTTTATAGAACGAGAAATCGCATATTTATCCTTTGGGTTTTTGGTATTATTGTGTAATGTATCAAAAGGCACAGCTTTTTTCCCGGCTAATTTCTTTAAAATACCCCTAGAAATATTGGATTTTTTTACCATATAATTATATTATAACATTTTATTAGATATTATACAAGTATTTTGCGGTCACTAAATACTTGTCAAAAATAAAAGATTGGTATATACTTACTAAATAAAAGATTAAAAATATAAATAGCTCTTTCTTAAGACTATTAAGTTTTTAATTTATAAATTTAATAAAAAATTATTAGTTAATTTTATAAAAAATATATGAGTAAAATAATTGGTATAGACTTAGGTACAACAAATAGTGCGGTTGCAATTATAGAAGGTGGTCAGCCTAAAATAGTTGAAAATATTGAAGGTGGAAGAACGACCCCCTCAATTGTGGCTATTTCAAAAAATAGTGATAGACTTGTTGGTTTACTTGCAAAACGTCAATCTGTAACAAATCCACAGAATACAATTTATGGGATTAAAAGATTTATGGGTCATATGTATGATGATCCTGAAATTCAAAAAAACGCAACTACTGCTCCTTTTAAAATTCAAAAAGGTAAAGATGGGGGTGTAGAAGTAAATATTGGTGATAAGTGGTATAGACCAGAAGAAATTTCTTCAATGATACTTGCTAAGATAAAAGCAGATGTTGAAGCGAAAATTGGAGAGAAAATAACAGAAGCAATAATAACTGTTCCTGCGTATTTTAATGATGCTCAAAGAAAAGCAACTAAAGACGCTGGTATGATTGCTGGTCTTGATGTTAAAAGAATAATAAATGAACCTACAGCAGCAGCTCTTGCTTATGGATTTAACAAAAAGAAAAATGAACAAATTGCGGTTTTTGATTTCGGAGGTGGAACATTTGATATTTCTGTATTAGAGGTTTCAGATGATGTTATTGAAGTTAAATCTACTGATGGAGATTCACATATGGGTGGTCGCGATATAGATCAAAAGATAGTGAATTGGCTAGCAGGTGAATTTAAAAAAGAATCTGGTATAGATATTACAAAAGATCCTTTAGCGTTACAACGTCTTGATGAAGCAGCTGAGAAAGCTAAGATAGAGCTTTCAACAACACTAGAAACAGAGATAAATATTCCATTTATAACATCAGATGCTAATGGGCCAAAACATTTATTGATTAAAATGTCTCGAGCTACACTTGAGTCTCTTGCAGAAGAATACATTAATCGTTCTATTGAAATAACAAAGCGCGCAATAGAAGCATCACCATTTAAGATTGAGGATATTGATGAGCTAATAATGGTTGGTGGTCAAACAAGAATGCCAAAGATCATAGAAGAGGTTAAGAAATTATTTGGCAAAGAACCAAATCGTTCAATTAATCCAGATGAAGTTGTAGCACTTGGTGCTGCTATACAAGGTGGTGTTCTGCAAGGTGATGTTAGGGATGTATTGCTTCTTGATGTTATACCTCTTTCCTTAGGGATAGAAACACTTGGAGGTGTTTCAACAAAATTAGTTGAGAGAAACACAACTATTCCTACTTCTAAATCACAAGTATTTTCAACTGCTGCCGATAATCAAACTTCTGTTGAAATTCATATAACTCAAGGAGAGAGACCGATGGCTTCTGATAATAAATCACTCGGAAGATTTATTTTAGATGGAGTTCCTCCTGCACCACGTGGTATGCCACAGATAGAAGTTACTTTTGATGTTGATGCAAATGGTATATTAAACGTTAAGGCACAAGATAAAGCATCTGGTAAAGAGCAATCAATCCGTATTGAGGCAAGTTCTGGTTTAACAGATGCAGATATTAAAAAAATGAAAGAAGAAGCAGAATTACATGCTGAAGAAGACGCAAAAAAGAAAGAACTTGTTGATCAAAAAAATACAGCAGATATGACCATCTTTAATGCAGAAAAGACAATAAAGGATTATGGAGATAAAATTACTCCTGAATTAAAAGCATCCGTAGAGGAGAAAATTAATCTTCTTAAGAAAGCTAAGGAAGGAACAGACCCTAAAGCTATTGATATTGCTACAGAAGAATTATCTAAAGAATTATCTAAAATTGGAGAAGTTATAAATAAAAATAATCCCAATAATGATAGTAATGAAAATAAAACTCCAGAACAACAAGAACCAGAAATAAAAGATGCAGAAGTAAAAGAAGAAGGAAAATAAAATTTAATAGCGAGCTGTCCAACAGCTCACGGAGAGGTGTTGGACAGCTAAGCTATGTAGAAATTCATGTCTAAAAATTATTACGAAACATTAGGAGTAGATAAAAATGCTTCAAAAGATCAAATAAAAAAAGCTTTTCATAAACTTGCAATGAAATATCATCCCGATAAAAATAATGGTGATGATAAGAAATTCAAAGAGGTAAATGAAGCTTATCAGGTTCTTTCTGATGATCAAAAAAGAGCTCATTATGACCGATTTGGTAATGCAAATATGGGTGGTTTTGGTAATAATCAGAGTGGTTTTGGTGGATTTGAAGGTTTTGATTTTTCTGGTTTTTCGAATAATCAAGGTTTTGATATGGGTGATATTGGAGATATTTTTGGAGATATTTTTGGAGGTGGAATGGGGCGTTCTAGTCGAAGAGTAAAAAGAGGTAGAGATATTCAAACTGAAATTACTGTAAGCTTTGAAGAGTCAATCTTTGGAGTTAAAAAAACAATTTCATTAAATAGGCAATCTATTTGTGATATTTGTAATGGAAGTGGTGCAAAGATTGGAGCTAAAATGAATATCTGTAAGACCTGTGGTGGTTCTGGAAAAATTCAAGAAATAAAAAGATCAATACTCGGATCATTTTCTACTACTAGACTTTGTGATTCTTGTATGGGAACTGGTAAAATCCCATCTGAAAAATGTTCTAATTGTTCTGGAGCTGGTGTTTATAAAAAACAAGAAGACATAAATATTAATATACCTTCCGGTATTGATGTTGGAGAAATGATTAAGATGACTGGATATGGAGAAGGTATACAAAATGGAACATCTGGAGATTTATATATTAAAATAAATATTAAACCTCATCATATTTTTAAAAGAGAAGGGTTGAATTTATTTATGGATCTTCCTATTAAATTATCAGATGCTCTTTTAGGCACAGTTTATGATCTTAAAACATTAGAGGGTAAAATTGTTCAAGTAAAAATTCCAGAAGGGGTTAATCATCATGAACTTCTTAGAGTTAAAGATAAAGGTGTACCATCTAATCGAGGGAGAGGAGATATAATTATTAGAATAATTATTAAAATGCCAGTTAAACTATCACGAAAACAAAAAGAAATAATAGAAGATCTAAAAAAAGAGGGTATTTAAAATCCTTTACATATTTTACATTTTTGTTATTATTATAGATATTATTATTTTATTTCAGATGTTTGTTTAAATATCTGTATTTTAAAGAAATGACTAAACGCTCAGTTGCTTCTAAAAAACTTTGGAAGCTTGGTGTTAGAGATTTTAATACTCAATATTTTGATTTTAATAAAGATGGTGATCTTATAGCAAAAGAAGGTAACAATGTCTACAATCTAAGATACTTAGCTGAAAAATTTGGCACATCGCTTGAAATTCTTTTCCCATATATAATTGAAGAGAGGGTTGAGGATTTACTTGATTTATCTGCTTCCATAATCAAAAAAATGAAATATCAGGGCAAGTTTTATTATCACTATCCAATGAAAGCAAATCAGACAAAAGAGGTTGTGATGGCTATGGTTGGTGAAGGTGCAAATATTGAAGTTTCTTCTTATAATGAACTTTATATTATAAAGAAAATGCTTGAGCAAGAATCTTTCAATGAGAGTATTCGTATTCTTTGTAATGGACCAAAAACTGATAAGTACATAAATCTAATTGATGAGCTTCAACACAGAGGGCTTAAGGTTATTCCTATAATAGAAGGACCAAATGAATTAAAAACATTTCAATTTTCTAAATATGATGTTGGTATTAGATTAGATATTCCAATAAAATCAAAAGTAGATCCAACTAAGCAAGTTGATAGATTTGGTTTTCCTAAACATGAAATTTTAAAAATGGAATCTTTTAAAAATTTAAAAATTCTTCATTTTAGACTTGGAAAATTAGAAAAAACTCATGATATCCTTGAAACTGCGAAATATGCTATGGATGTATACGCTAGATTAAAAGAAAAAAATCCAAATTTGGATAGTATTGATATCGGGGGAGGAATGCCGATACCTTATGAAAGAAATAAAAAATATTCCACTGAAAAGATTTTAGAAAAACTTTTTGAAATGCTAAAAAGGGAAGCAGAAAAAAGAGAAATACCACATCCAAATCTTATTTGTGAATGGGGTAAGTTTATGGTTGCACCAGCACAGATTACAATTTTTAAAGTTATAGATACTAAACCAATAAAGAATAAAAATATTAAAGCAAATAAATGGTATGTTATTGATGGTAGTTTTATGAATGATCTTATTGACACATGGGGTCCACTTGAACAAAAATGGTTCGTAGCACCTCTTAGTAATAAGTTTGATAATAATCTTGAAGATGTTTGGATTTCTGGTTCTTCTTGTGATTCAGATGACATATATACAGGTATAGGTGAATCTATAACTTTACCAGATTATAACTATGATGAAAATGAATCATTCTATATAGCATTTTTTGATACAGGTGCTTATCAAGATGCTCTTGCTTCACATCATTGTATGCTTTCATCTCCAATTAAAATAATTGCAGAAAATGGTCATATTGTTGTTGCTCGTAAACGAGAAACACCAGAAGATGTAGGTAAAGAATTCGGTTGGTAAATATTATTTTATATATCCTTTTTTGACTAACAATTCAGCATTTAAGATTCCTCCTCCTGCTGCCCCACGGACAGTGTTATGTGAGAGAGTGACAAATTTATAATCAAATATATTGCAATCACGGAGTCTTCCTATTGTAACCGACATTGCTTTATCATTTCCTCGATCTTTTTTAGGTTGAGGACGATTTTCTTCTTCTGTATAAATTATTGGATTAATAGGAGCAAATGGAAGTTTTAATTCTTGTGGTTCACCTTTGAAATTTTTCCAAATTTTTATAATTTCTTCTTTTGTAGGCTTCTTATTTTTAAATTCTATACTTACACAAGCAAGATGTCCGTCTGAAACTGGTACACGGGTACATGTAGCAGAAATTTTTAAATCTGTTTTATCTACAAATTTTCCATTTTTAATTTCTCCAAGTATTTTTAATGGCTCTTTCTCTGTTTTTTCTTCTTCACCACAGATAAATGGGACAACATTATCTATCATATCCAAACTTGCTACCCCCGGGTACCCAGCCCCTGAAACAGCTTGAAGGGTAGTAATAAATATACTTTTTATAGGGTAGCCAGCCTTATTTAGGGCATAAATAGGGGTTAAATAGCTCTGTAAGCTACAATTTGGCTTAACTGCTATAAAACCCTTATCAAAACCTCTATTCTTCTTTTGGGCAGGAATTATATCTGTATGTTTGCTATTTATCTCTGGTATAAGCATAGGGATATCAGATGTCCATCTATTTGCAGAAGCATTTGATACTACAGGTAAGCCAGCTTTAGCATATTCTTCCTCAGTCTTTTTTATTAATTCTTTATCACTTATTTCAAAAGCTGAAAAAATAAAATCACACTTCTTTTTTGCTTTTGAAACATCTACGACATCTTCTACTATTAGGCTTGCAACTTCTTTAGGAATAGGTGAAGTCATTTGCCATCTGCCACTAACTGAATCTGAATATTTTTTTCCTTGAGAATTTGCTGAAGCGGCAACATAAGTCACACGAAACCAAGGATGATTCTCAAGTAAACGTATATAATTTTGTCCGACCATCCCTGTTGCACCCAATATTCCTACTTTAATTTTTTTCATATTACTATTTTATAAATTTCTTATAAACTGCAGACATTATTTTATTTATATTGTCTGTTTTAATAACAGCCTCAATCCTGTAACAATCTTCATAATAGAAAGCACTTATAAGTAAATCTGCGCCTTTTTTAACCAGCAAATCGTTAAAGTTACTTACATCTTTAGCAGTAAACAATCCAACAAGATAAATCATACTAGCTTGTGTATTCTTAATATTTCTGATTTCAGATTTTAATTCTTGTATTGCTTCTTCTAACTGTCCGTTCTTATTATCTACTATGATTTGGACACTATAGTTAGTATTACTTATAAGTGTCATATTAATTTTATATTTTTTAAAGATATTACAAGCGGGAAGTAAGATTTCATTTAATTTCTTGTTCTCATCTGTTAGGAGTATAAAATTTAAATCCTTTTTAATACTTACGATCTTTGCCCCTTTCTTTATTTTTTTATTATCACTGATAACTGTTTTTGCCTTAGGATCTATAATCGATGCTATCTCAATAGGGGTTTTAAACATTCGGACGTAGGGGATAGCTTTGTCGTGTATAATCTTACCAGCTTCTTCGGCTTCATAATAATTTATAAACGGTATAGTTTTAGCTTTTTGTATTATTTTTGGATCTGCAGAAAGTACACCATCTACATCTTTCCATAGGATTATTTTATGAGCCTTAAGTGCTGCTCCTATAAAACAAGCTGTCGTATCTGTACCTCCACGACCTAGTGTAGTAATCTGCCCATCTTTTGTTATACCAGTAAAACCAGGTATAACTATTACATCTTTTTCTTCTTTTAATTTATTTAAAATATTTTTAGAAGATATATCGTATTCTATGTTTGCATTCTTGAAATTGTCATCAGTAATTATTTTTATCTCTTCAGATAAGATTTTTTTAGATTTTATTCCAGAAGAATTTAAATAATAATTAAAGATGATTGCTGAAATTTTTTCTCCAAATGAAACTATTTTATCTTCAAGTTCATTATCTATTTTATTTAATTTATTCAAATCTTTTTGGAGAAGAGATAACACATCTTTAATCTCTTGTTTAGCTTTTTCTGCATATTCGGAGGATAAATCGATATCACTTATTATAATTTCATGTTTAGTATATAGCTCCGTAACGAAATCATTTATAGCTCCTTCATTAAAATTTTCTTTTAAATTTTCAACAAAAGAAAGTAATTTATCTGTGACTCCAGGCATCGCAGAAACTACTGCTATGGGTAAATAACCAGATTTAATTTCTTCTTCGATTCTTTTCTTTATAAAAAGGATATATTCCTTTTTCAGAATTCCTCCACCAAATTTGTTGACAATAACTTTCTTTGACATAGTTTTATCTCGATTATTAATAACTACTTAAGTGTATAATATTTAGCTTAAAAATCAAGGAGAATTTGGAATATTTCAAATAAACACACCACCCACAAAAGAGAATTACTCTTTACGGGTGGTTTTCTTTTTTATTATTCCCTATATATTAAAAATCAATACTGACACACTTTCTGCAGGTGCAGAGTTTGTGTCACTAATGCATTTAAAGTATAATATTAATATGTCTATAGTAAGTGAAATATTAGAAGAACTTTGGAATACAGAATACAATTATAGAGGAGTAAGAGTAAATATTTTTGGTATACCTAAATTTAAAAAGTATTCACAAAGGAGTGTTCGTACGACGGTTGATCGTTTAAAGAAAAAAGGGATTATAGAAAAAGAGATTTCTGGGATAATTCTTTCAAAATATGGCAAAGAATATGTAAAAAGAAAATTCGATTCATTGAAACAATTCGAGAAACCAGAAAATATATCAAAAGAAAGAAAACTTCTTGTGATGTTTGACGTTCCTAGTGAAAGGAAAGGTGAGCGTGAGTGGCTACGTTGGCATCTAAAAAAATTTAATTATATTATGATTCAGCAAAGTGTTTGGGTTGGACCAGCTCCACTTCCAAAAGAATTCAGTAATTACCTTAAGGAAATTAAACTCGATAAATGTATTAAAACTTTTAAACTTGAAAAACCGTATAAATAAAGTGACACAAACTCTGCACCTGCAGAAAGTGTGTCATTTTTGTCAAATAAAATTATTCTTTAAAGGGATTACTAATCTGCAAGGATTTTTGTATATTTTTACCATTTTGATATAATTACAACATGTCAAAAATATTAGTTATTGGTTGCGGAAATGTGGGAAGCGTAGGCTTGCACAAAATGGCTCAATTTCCGAAAGTTTTCTCCGAAATACATGTAGTAGGGAGAACTCTTTCGAAGTGTGAGGCTGTTGCCAAATCCGTCTTTAAAAGATTTAAAGTTAAATTACATATTCATATTAGTGACGTAGGCAAGGGTGATAATTTCCTAAAATTACTTAAAGAAGTAAATCCGGAGTTGGTAGTAAACTGGGGAAGTCCTTATGACAATCTAGTTGTTATGGATGCATGTTTGGAATATGGTGTTAGATATATTGATACAGCTTGTTATGAACATCCAGATAAATATGGTTTTTCATATAAATTACAATTAGCTAAAAATGAAGCATATAAAAAGAAAAATCTTCTTGCTATTTTAGGTTGCGGTTTTGATCCAGGAGTTTCAAATATTTTTTCTGCTTATGCTCGTGATTATCTTTTTGATAAAATAGATACCATAGATATTTTGGATTGTAATGGTGGTTCAAAAGATGAAAGTATTAAATTTGCTCCAAACTTTGATCCAGAGATAAATCTTCGCGAGCTTATTCTTCCTATCAAGTATTGGAAAGATGGTAAATGGCAAGAAAAAGGAAAACTTATTGATGAAGATGCTCCTTTCTTTGAATTTAATTTTCCTGAGGCAGGGAAGTTCACCCCATACCTTATGTATCATGAAGAGCTTGAGACTATTCCAAGTCATATTCCTGGTTTAAAGAAAATTCGTTTTTGGATGACATTCTCAAAGAATTATCTTACATATCTTCGAGTCCTTTACAATGTTGGGTTAACTCGTATCGATGAGATTGATTACAATGGTAATAAAGTAATCCCTGTAAAATTTTTGAAAGCTATCTTGCCTAAGGGAGAAGATTTTAATAGTGGATACGTGGGCAAGACAAATATTGGGAATATCATAACTGGAAAGAAGAATGGAAAGAAGAAAATGGTTTATATTTACAATGTTTGTGATCATAAAGAAGCATTTAAAGAAACTGGTGGTAATGCTATTGGCTATACAACAGCTATTCCGACTGTTACTTGTGCAAAGCTTGTACTTGAAGGGAAATGGGGTGGAATTGGTGTTAAGAATACAGAGGATGAGTCACTTGATTCAAAAGTTTTCTTGGATGAAATGGCAAAAGTTGGGCTTACATGGCAAGTAAAGAATTTGAAAGATATCCCAGCCGCACTAAAGAAAAACTACTAAAAAACAATGTCTAATAACGAAAATATATTTATAGAGCCGTGGATTGAGAGAGATGTCTTTGCAGATGTTGATTTTTCGAAAGTTAAAACCCCGGCTTATATTGTGGGTGAAGAAAAGCTCGAGAATAATTTAAAGATTCTAAATAAAGTAGAGAAAGGAACTGGTGCTAAAATTCTGATGGCTATAAAAAGTTTTTCCATGTTTAAAGTTTTTCCTCTTGCTCGCAAATATCTTTCTGGTTCTGAAGCTAGCTCTGTAAATGAGGCGAAGCTTGGCCACACAAAGTTTGGAAAAGAAACTCATACCTTTTCTCCTTCTTATACAAATAAAAATATAAAAGAATATTTAAAGTATTCAGATCATTTAGTTTTTAATTCATTTTCTCAGTGGAATAAATTTAAGGATGTCTGCAACGGAAAAGCTTCTTGTGGAATAAGAGTAAATGTAGAGCATAGCGAAACAGATAATCCTATGTATGACCCAAGTAGACCAAAATCACATTTTGGTGTAACTATTTCAAACTTTCAAAATGAGAACATTGAAGGTCTAGAAGGATTACATTTTCATAATCTTTGTGAATTAAATGCAGATGCACTGGAAAGAACCCTAAAAGTTTTCGAAGATAAATTTGGAAAATATTTAGCTAAAATGAAATGGGTGAATTTTGGTGGAGGGCATCACATAACTCGTAAAGATTATGATTTAGATTTACTTTATAAAACAATAAAAGATTTTAAAACAAGGTATCCTCATTTAGAGGTGTACTTAGAACCAGGAGAAGCTATCGCACTTAATGCTGGAGTCCTCGTGGGTAGTGTTGTAGATACTTTTAATAATGGTATAAATATAGCTGTTTTGGATGTTTCTCCTACTTGTCATATGCCAGATGTCATAGAAATGCCTTATTTACCTACTATTTTAGGGGCTAAATCGGCCACAGAGCGAAGTAGTGATATTTATCGCCTAGTAGGACCTAGCTGTCTTACTGGGGATGTAATAGGCGAATATTCTTTCAATAAACCTTTAAAGGTTGGTGATAAGGTTGTGTTCTTGAACATGGCCATATATACTATGGTGAAAAATAATACTTTTAATGGAGTAAATTTACCAGATATTTCTTTATTAAATAAAAAAGGTAAAATAAAAGTAATTAAAAGTTTCGGATACGAAGATTTTAAGAATAGATTATCATAAAAATTATGGAAAATAAAAAAATATTAGAAGAAAAAATTTCAAATTTTAATCCAAACGAGAATGGTCTTTTCGAACATGGAATCTTTGGATTACCTTTTAATATAGAAGAATCCGAATTAGTACTTGTCCCTGTGCCTTGGGAAGCCACAGTTTCTTATGGAAGTGGTTCTTCAAAAGGACCAAAGACAATACTTGATGCTTCACAACAGATTGATTTGTATGATTCTATCTATCCAAATGGTTGGAAAAGGGGAATTGCTATGCAAGATATACCTACAGATATGTATTACGAGAATATGCAAGTCTGCAAGAAAGTTTCTACCTATTTAGGAAGTTTTTTAACTGGAAATAAAGACGAAGCACTCCTAGAAGAGATAAATAATGACTGCAAGAATCTTAATAAACGTATTGAAGAAGTTGTAGATGGACTTTTAAAAAAAGGAAAAATTGTTGGAATAGTGGGAGGGGATCATAGCTCTCCTTTTGGATATTTCAAATCTTTGGCAAAGAAATATAGAGAATTTGGGGTTTTATACATAGATGCTCACGCAGATCTTAGATGTGCATATGAAGGTTTTAATTATTCTCATGCTTCCATATTCCACAATGTTCTCTCTATCCCAAACATTTCAAAATTAGTTCAAGTTGGAGTAAGAGATATAAGTGAGGAAGAAATGAATATCGTAAAAGATCAAAAAGATAGAATTAAGTTATTTTCTGATTATGAAATTAAAAAGGAATTATTTGAAGGAAAAAGTTGGGCAAAAAAATGTGATGAAATAGTAAAAAATTTACCAAAGGACGTTTATATATCTTTTGATATCGATGGTCTCGCTCCTTACCTTTGCCCAAATACTGGTACTCCGGTTCCAGGGGGTCTAGGGATAGATGAGCTGGTTTTCTTATTTGAAAAGATAATAGAATCTAAAAGAAAAATTATTGGTTTTGACCTTTGTGAAGTAGTTCCTGGTAAAGACGGAGATGAATGGGACGGAAACGTCGGCGCTCGCGTACTCTACAAGCTTTGTTTACTTGCATTAAAAAGTAATTCTTGTTAGTTTAAGTCAAAATCACTTTCAAATAAAAATTCACTTTTAAACCCTAGATGAACCGACTAGGTAATTAAACGGTAAATGTTATGATAAAAGAAGTAAATGAACTCAAGTTTTATCTTACAAAGAATACTGTGTTTTTATTCTATAAATATTTCCTGTCCATTATCTGTGTCCTTTACTTCATAACCAAGTTTGTTTATCTCGTAACGTAATTTATCACTTTCTTTCCAGTCTTTATTCTGTCTTGCAACTTCTCTAGCTTCTACGAGTTTCTTAACACTTTTAGGAATTTTATCTTTCTTAAGTTTCAAGATATCAAAACCAAGAACTCTATCAAAGTCTATAATTGTAGCAAGCTTGTCTTCTTTTTTAATATCTGATTTTAATAAATCTTGAACTATTGCCATAGCTTTGGGCATATTCAAATCATCGTTTATTGCACTTAAAAATTGATCAGCAAATATTTTATCAGTATTACCAACCTTGTCCCCAAGATTTTTAACTCTATTTATCAGATTATTAAATCCATTTTTTGCAGATATAAGTACATCATCTGTCCATTCCATTTTCTTTCTGTAATGAACTAAAAATGTTGCGTACCTGAAAGCAAGAGGATTTATATTTTTATTTATAAACTCACTTTTAATAGTTAAAAAATTTCCGGTACTTTTAGCCATCTTTTCATCATTACCCAAATTAAGGAATTCTCCATGCACCCAATAATTTACCCAAGGTTTTACACCAGTAAAAGCTTCTGTCTGTGCTATTTCATTGGTATGATGAGTATTTATATGGTCAACAGCACCACAGTGTATATCAAAATGACTTCCTAGATATTTTAAGCTTATTGCAGAGCACTCTATATGCCAACCAGGAAAACCTACACCCCAAGGACTATTCCATTCCATTTGTCTTTTTATATCCCTAGGAGAAAATTTCCATAAAGCAAAATCTGTGGGGTTTCTTTTGTATTCATTTATTTCAACTCTCGCACCCTCCCATAGATCTTCTATATTTTGATGAGAAAGTTTAGTGTAATCTTCTACTTTTGAAGTATCAAAATATATGCCGTCAGCAATTTTATATGTATAACCCTTTTCTTCTAAAATTTTAATCATTTTTATTTGATCTTTTATATGAGAAGTAACAGCACAAAATCTATTGGGGTAGAGAATATTTAAATTTTTTAAATCTTCTTTAAATGATTTTGTATAAAATTTTGTTATAAATTTAGCTTTTTTGTTTTCCTTTACTGATTCCTTTTCTATTTTATCTTCACCCATATCTCTGTCACCAGTTAGATGACCAACATCTGTAATATTCATAACATGTTTTACTAAATAACCATTATATAGAATTACACGTTTTAACACGTCTTCAAAAATATATGTTCTCATATTACCAATATGAGCATAATTATAAACAGTAGGACCACAAGTATACATATATACTTTTGTGGGTATTATGGGTGTAAATTCTTCTTTTTCTCTTCTAAGAGTGTTAAATATTACTAAAGACATATAAAAAAGTTAAAACAGTTACTATTAATGATAATGTTGTTAATCTTATTAATATCTTTATCTTTTTACTATTCTTATCTATTAACATCAAATTAGTAATGTTATAAAGATTTGTGAAATTTTTACTTTGCTCACTTATCATATCTTTTGATTCAGAATGTTCATTTTGAATTACCGAATTATAATAATCAAAATGCTCACCAAATATGTTTACAAGATTTTCAAAGAATACCTTCAATATTCTTTCGTTTGAATTCAAGCTTTTGTCTATTTTAATTAATAAATAATTCTTATTATATATAAGTTTAGAAATATTTTTATTTTTAGGATTTATAATTTTATTCTCTAGTTCTTTAACTGCTAAACCATTTATGGTCAGTTGCTCTTTAAGATTAACATACAAGCTTTTCATTAAATAAAAAGATAGCAAACCATTGTTTGTTATTTTAAGCTTATCTAAAATAGCAGAATCCATTTCTAAATTATTTAAAAACTCCGAAATAGCATCTATCTTATTGTCATGTATAGTTAGGACAATATCTTCACCGACTATAAACATTATTTTATTATCTGTAATTTTATTGTCATTATGGATTATTTTAGGAAAATAAAATGAAGCAAAAATTGTACCACTTGTAGATTTTATTTTAGTTTTTTGTGTTTTTGAACGTATTTCTTCTTCTATTGGTATTGGAATTTGATATTCTTCAAGAAGATAAACAAGCTCTTCTTCTGTAGGGGATTCGAGATCTATCCAAAGCAAACCGTTGTGACTATATTTCGATATCATATATATTATATTATACTAGGTAAAAACATATTTTCAAAACAGTAAAAGATAATACAGGGGTTGCATTTTAAATGATTTTTGTGTAATATAGCTTTATCTAAGAAAATAGTCTTCTTAGACAAACAATTTTATGGCTACTAAAAAAACTACAATAATAAAAGACAAAGGTGTTGTTGATATAGAAAATAATGAATTCGCAGTTATTTTTACTGGTGGAAAACAGTATAAAGTATATGTAGGCAATACATTGAAGATAGAGAAATTAGAGGGGGATTTTAAAATGGGTGATAAAATCATTTTTGATAAAGTCTTACTTGTAGATAATGGCATAGATACAACAATAGGTTCACCATATATAAATGGAGCCAAGGTTGAAGCAATTTTTCAAAAAAATGCTAAGCATCAAACAGTTAAAGTTGTAAAATATAAACAAAAAAGTAGATACTTAAAGAAAAACGGGCACAGGCAACCATACACAGAAGTCAAAATTTCTTCAATTAAATAAAATAAAACGCCCATTGGGCGTTTTATTATTGTCTATTTTTAAGTGCATTTTTTATCGTTTCAGAATCTGAGTATTCAAGTTCAGTCCCAGTAGAGAGTCCGCGACCCAAAGATACAATTTTAAAATTAAATTTTTTCTGTAGCGAAGATAACATTTCTCTTATATACATATCTGTATGTTCTCCTTGTGGGTTTAATGATAATGCAATTATTATTTCCTTTAAAACACCACTCGACAAACCCTCCTCTACTTTTTTTATTAATTCTTTTAAATGTATGAAGGATGGAGTTTCTTTCGTAACAATAGGGACTAAACCTCCTAAAATAAAGTACATCCCATTATAATTTTTACTTTTAGATATTGATTCATAATCAACATCTTTCTCTACAATTAGAAGAGAACTTCTGTCAGTTTTTAGGTTAGAACAATTTTTACAAAAATTTTCTTTATTAAATTCATCTTCAAAAAACAAAAAACAAGACGGACATTGTTTAATATTATTCTTTATAGAACTAATGCTCTCTGATAAATCTTTTACATACTGCTTATTTTTATGTAATAGGAAATAAACAAAACGCTTTGCTTGGCGTTCGCCAATACCAGGAAATTCTTTAAAATATTTTGATAATTTTTCTATTTGATTTTCCATAATTTAAAAATTCTAGAAATTAAAATCCTTCAATATCTGCTTTAGAAATACCACTGTTACTACCATTATTATTCTTATCGATGGTCATAAAAGTCGTTGTTTTCTCATCAAAATATAAATCAACCTTACCAACTGGTCCATTTCTATGTTTTTCAATAAGAATTTCTGCAATATTTGTTTTTTCGCTTTCATCTTTACCTTTGTCTTCTCTGTGAATAAACATCACAATATCAGCATCTTGTTCAATGGATCCAGAATCACGAAGGTCAGATAATCGTGGCCTACCACCACGAGATTCAACAGCACGAGAAAGCTGTGATAAAGCAAGCACTGGTACATCAAACTCTTTTGCGAGAGATTTAAGAGATCGTGATATTTCTGTCACTTGATTAACCATACTATCATAATTCTTAGATGTAGACATCAGCTGTAAATAATCAACAATGATTAACCCGAGCCCGTGTTCAGCTTTAATACGTCTACACACAGAACGCATTCTAGCTATAGAGTTACCAGCAAGATCGTCAACAAAAATTGGTGCCTTGGATAGACTATCAAGCGAGTCTCTTATTTTTGCAAATTCTGTTTCAGATGATAGATTACCAGTTCGAAGACTCCAAGCATTAACTCTTGATTGAGCTGCTAGAAGTCTATCCACTAATTGTTGAGTACTCATTTCCAAGGAAAATATTGTTACTGAAGTTTTATTATTCAAAGCTGCCTGTCTGGCAATATCCAAAGCTAGAGTTGTTTTACCCATAGATGGTCGAGCTGCTAAAATAATTAAATCAGACCTCTGAAGGCCAGAAAGATATTGATCAAGATCACGAAATCCTGTAGGAACACCACGAAGTTCACCTTTGTTCTCGTGAAGTTTTTCTAATCTTTCCCATGCTTCTGGTAAACTATCACGAAGTGCATGAACTGTATTACCGCCAGAGTTACTACTAATACCCATCATTTTCTTTTCTGCTTGATCCAATACATCTAAAACATCTTCAATATCTTCTCTAAACCCCAACTCTGAGATATCGTCACCAGCATCAATTATTTTTCTAAGAATATGCTTTTTGTTAACTATATCAGCGTAATATCTAATATTAGTAGAAGCAGGTACGGAGTTAGTTAATTCACTTAGATATACATTCCCGCCAACTTGATCGAGAAAACTCTTTTCTTCAAGTTTTTGAGAAAGTGAGAGTAAATCTATCGGTTGACCCTTACTAGAAAGCTCAAGCATTGATTTAAATATTTCACTATGCCTAGAAACATAAAAAGAATCTGGTTTTATAAAATCTATTATTTCATGTATCGCACCAGGTCTTAACATTATAGAACCGAGAATAGCTTTCTCAGCATCAATACTCTGTGGTGGAACTCTAAGTTTTTCTTTTCTTTCACTCATAGAAATTATTGTATATTATAATAAGATTTTTTAAAACTGGTAATTTTGGACAAATGTGTTAGTAATATGTGCAAAACTATTCATTTTTTGGTATTATATTAAAATATGGGAAAAAGACTTTTATCAGGAGTAAAACCAACTGGAGCACCACATTTAGGTAACTATTTTGGGGCTATGCAACAGTTCGTAAGGTTACAAAATGAATATGATTCTTTCATAATGATTGCGGACTATCATGCGCTCAATCTAATTCACGATAAAAAAGAAATGGAGTCTAATATCCTTGGAGTTGCTTTAGATTACCTTGCAATAGGTTTAAATCCTAAAAAAGTAGCAATATTCAAACAATCAGACATAAGTTCTCATACAGAACTTGCTTGGATTTTCGACACCATAACAACGGTTCCATATTTAATGAGAGCTCATGCCTTTAAAGATGCAGAAGCAAAGAATAAAGAAATAAATGTTGGAACTTTCAATTATCCAATGCTTATGGCAGCTGATATTCTGCTTTACGACACAGAAATTGTACCTGTCGGCTCTGATCAAAAACAACATGTTGAATATGCTAGAGATACTGCTGTAAAATTTAATAATATTTTTGGTCAAACTTTTGCTATACCAGAACCACTAATTATTAACGATATTGCAACAATAAAAGGTACTGATGGGAGAAAGATGAGTAAGAGTTATAAAAATACAATACCTCTATTTGGAACAGATGATGAAATCAAAAAAGCAGTTATGAGTATTGTTACTGATTCTAAATCTCCCAATGAAGCCAAAAATCCAGATGAGTGTAATATTTTTAATTTACATAAATTGTTCTTAAAAGAAGATGATATAAATATTCTTAGAAAAAGATATGAAGAGGGTACTATTGGATACAAAGAATCTAAAGAAATGCTTTTTTTAGAAATACTAGATCTAGTTAAGCCAATGAGAGAAAGAAGAGATTATTATGCTAAAAATATAAAGAAAGTTAAGAACATATTAAAATATGGTGCAAAGAAAGCTAATAAAATAGCTAAGAATAAAATAGAGGTCGTTAAGAATAAAATAGGTGTTAATTTATGAAATATTTAATTACTTTTGTTTTGGTTGTATTAAATCTAATCAATATTCCACTTAATAAATTGTTTGTAACTACTCAGAAATGGTATTTACCAATGTGGAAAAAAGATAAAGTTATATATTTTGCCTTTGCGCCTTTTTACTGGATTCTAACAGCTCTAACATTTATTTTTGGATACCCAAGTGAGCTTTTAGCAAGATTAATACATTAAAAATTAAAATATATGCAAGAAAGAAAATATATAAAAGATTTAGAGAATTTAATTGGGCAAGAGGTTACAATATCTGGATGGGTAGATGTAAGACGTGATCAAGGAAAAATGATTTTTCTTGATTTTCGAGATGTTACTGGTATTGTCCAAGGAGTAATATTGCCAAATAGTGAAGCTATGATTCTAGGTAAAACTCTTAGGGAAGAATTTGTAGTTTCTATTTTAGGTAAAGTAAATGAGAGACCAGATAAAAACAAAAAAGAAGGGGTCTTGAATGGTAATATAGAGCTTGAAGTTCTTAAAATTGAGATATTAAATGAATCTAAGGCGCTTCCTTTCCCAATAGGTGGAGATACGAGAGATATAAATGAGTCTGTACGTTTAAAATATAGATATCTAGATCTTAGAAATGCGAGGATGCACAAAAATATAGATCATCGTTTTAGAATACAAAATTATATAAGAAAATATCTTGAAGAAAATAGTTTTACCGAAATAGAAACTCCATTACTTTCAGCTCCAACCCCTGAAGGATCTAGATCTTACATAGTGCCAAGTAGAATTTGGCAAGGAAATTTTTATTCATTACCGCAATCACCACAACAATATAAGCAATTATTAATGGTTGCTGGTTTTGAAAAATACTTTCAATTTGCTAGGTGTATGAGAGATGAGGACACACGTGGTGATCGTCAACCAGAATTTACTCAGCTTGATATAGAAATGTCTTTCGTAACAGAAGAAGAAGTAATGCAATTAAACGAAAAGATGCTTATTAATTTAGTTCAAAAATATTATCCTAATAAAAAAATACAGCAAATTCCATTTCCAAGAATTTCTTATAAAGAAGCAATGGAAAAATATGGCAATGATAGACCAGATATAAGAGAAAACAAAAACGACAATGACCTTCTTGCGTTTTTATGGGTTGTAGATTTTCCAATGTTTGAAAAGACTGGAGAAGATAATGTTGATGGTACTGGTGAATGGACATTTACACATAATCCATTTTCTAAACCTAGAGATAATCATTTTGAGAAATTTATGCAAAAAGAAGATATTGGTAGTATTTTAACAACCCAATATGATATTACTTTAAATGGTCTTGAAATTGGAGGTGGAAGTATAAGAAACCATAAAGCTGAAGCTCTAAAGAATACTTTTGAAATTATGGGTTATGATAAAGATAGAATAGATAATAACTTTGGTCATATGTTAGAAGCTTTGGATTTTGGAGCACCTCCACACGGTGGAATTGCTTGGGGTTTTGATAGGTTAATAATGATACTTGAAAATGAACCAAATATTCGTGAAGTTATTCCTTTTGCAAAAACAGGAGATGGTAAAGATTTAATGATGAACGCACCCACAAAAGTATCCGATAATCAACTTAAAGAACTTGGTATAAATAAAAAATAATATGACAGAAGAGGGAACAAAAACATCTCTTTATAATGTCAAAGCTGGTAACTTTGAAGGACCACTTGATTTACTCCTTTCTCTTATAGAACAAAGAAAGTTTTTTATTAATGAAATATCTTTAGCAGAAGTAACAAATGATTATATTTCTTATATAAAATCACTTTCTGATACAGAAAACGAGAAACATATAGCAGATGTTTCTTATTTTTTATTAATTTCTGCAACTTTAATATTAATCAAAAGTAAATCTTTATTACCAGCACTAACTTTAACAGAAGATGAAACTGAAAAAATAAATGATCTAGAAAAACGTTTAAAAATATACCAAATAATAAAAGAATCTAGTATACCTGTAAAAAATAATTTTGGAACAAAAATAATATTTATGCCCAATGAAAGGATTTGGGATGATCCATTATTTTCTCCAGATAAATCAATAACAATTGAAAATATAAGTAATCTTATTTTTGATGTTATATCAAGAGTACCCAAAAAATCAGAAAACTTACCAGAAGTAGAAATTAAAAAAGTTATAAACATAGAAGATGTAATGAATAACTTAACAGATAGAATACAAAATGCGATGAACCTCTCCTTCAGAAGCTTTGCGAGAGATAGCGGAGCTAAAACAGAAGAGGAAGCCAAAGTTCATGTTATTATTTCCTTTTTGGCTATGTTAGAATTAGTAAGAGAGGGTATTTTAGATGTAATTCAAAATTCTTCTTTTGGCGATATAGAAATAAACAAACAACAATCAGATATGGTTAATATTACAAATTAATTTTAATATATGGAACTAGAATCAAAAATTGAAGGTTTACTTTTTTATAAAGGAGAAGATGTCGAAATTAAAAAGTTGGCAGAGTTATTAGAAGTAACAGAAGAAGAGATAGAAGAAGGTTTAAATAAGTTAGAATCTTCTTTATCTAAAAGAGGTCTAGTTATTGTAAGGAAAGACAAATCTGTTGTATTAGGTATTTCATCTGAACTAAGTCCGATTATTGAATCCATAAGAAAAGAAGAAATAACCAAAGATTTATCCAAAGCATCGCTTGAAACACTTTCTATTATTTTATATAAAAATGGAGTATCACGAAGTGAAATTGATTATATTCGTGGTGTAAATTCTAGTTTCATTTTAAGAAATCTTTTAATAAGGGGTCTAGTTGAAAAGATAGTCGACCCTAAAGATAACAGAAAATTACTATACAGACCGACCTTTGAATTATTGTCATACATGGGGGTAACAAGCATAGAACAAATACCTAATTATTTAAATGTTAAAGATCAATTAGAGGAAATTATTAATAAAATAGAAACAACAAATGAGTAACGCACTAAAAATTTTTATACCAGCTGTTATAAGTTTTATTATAGGAATAATATTAACTCCAATCGCAACACATTATTTTTATAAATATAAAATGTGGCGTAAATCATCTAGGATTGATAATATACTTCCATCTAATGCTAACAATTTTTCAAAAATACACGAATCAGATAAAGAAACTTCAACGCCTAGAGTTGGAGGAATAATAATTTGGGCTTCAGTAATTCTGACACTAGGTATAGTTTGGGTAATAGATATTATTCTAGAAAATAATCTTTCAGAAAAATTATATTTTATAACCAGAAATCAAACATTATTACCATTTTTCACCTTAATTGTTGCTTCTATTATAGGTTTATCTGATGATTTTATACAAATATTTGGTAAAGGAAAATGGACAAAAGATCCTATAATTTTAAGATACTTAAAAGTTGGGATTATTATAATTCTTGGTTTAATTATCGGTTTATGGTTCTATTTTAAACTAGGGGTTAGTGAATTATATATACCATGGTATGGTTTTATAAGCTTAGGGTATCTATTTATACCATTTTTTATACTTATAATGCTATCATTGTGGTCTTCTAGCGTTATAGACGGTATAGATGGTTTATCTGGTGGAATAATGGCTTCAATTTTCATGGCATATACCCTTATATCTTACTTTAATAATCAAGCAGTGATAGCAACATTCTGTGCAGTTATTACAGGAGGAATATTATCTTTCTTGTGGTTCAATATACCTCCTGCAAGATTTTATATGGGGGAAACAGGTATGATAGGTTTAACTGTGACACTTTCCGTAATTGCTTTCATGACAAATACTGTTGTATTATTACCAATAATTGCATTTCCTCTTTTTGTAACATCTTTATCTGTTGTAATTCAAATGACTTCAAAAAAATTAAGACGTGGCAAAAAAGTATTTTTACTTGCACCACTTCATCATCACTTTGAGGCACTGGGTTGGTCAAAGTATAAAGTAACAATGCGTTATTGGATTGTTGGAGTTATAACATCAATAATAGGAGTAATAATATCAATGATAGACTAATGAAATTTAAAAAAATAGACACAATTTTTTTATGGATAGTTGCAACCTTGATTTTTATGGGTCTGATTTTCTTTACATCTGCTTCACTTGGAATACTTACTAAAAATGAAACTAAATTTTATGGTGTGATGTTTAGTCAGTATGTTCTTGGTTTTGGAGGGGGACTTATAGCTCTTTTCTTGGGTCTAAAGATTCCACATAAATTCTGGAGAAAATATTCTATTCCACTATTCATAATATCAATAATATTAACATTATTAGTATTTATTCCTGGTTTGGGTCAATCTCATGGTGGAGCGAGAAGATGGGTTGAAATATTTGGTTATAATTTCCAACCTGTTGAATTTTTAAAAATTGGTTTTATTTTTTATTTTGCAACTTGGTTATCTTGGGTAAAAGGTAGAGTTAAAAATCCATTATTTAGTATTGTTCCACTTATTGTTTCCTTAAGTGTTATTGCCCTAATGTTATTAAAACAACCTGATACAAAAAGTATTATATTAATAACTATTACTGCAGTTGTAATGCTTTTTGTCTCTGGAACACCAGTAAAATACCTTTTAGCTGTTTTTGGTATTGTTTTAGTTGCATTTTCCATACTTGTGTATTCCACACCATATCTTCAAAATAGAGTTAATACTTTCTTAAATCCCAACGAAAACAGCCAAAGTTCTTCTTACCAACTACAACAATCACTAATAGCAATTGGTTCTGGTGGTTTATTAGGAAGAGGACTAGGACAAAGTATTCAAAAATTTAATTATCTACCAGAACCACAAGGTGATTCTATATTTGCTGTAATTGGTGAAGAAATAGGATTTATCGGTTGTACTATTATTATTTTATTATTTTTATCTTTTGCTTTTCGTGGATATAGAATCGCAATACGTAACGCACCAGATCCTTTTTCGAAATTAGTTGTAATTGGTTTTATAACAATGATAACCTCTCAATCATTTATGAATATAGCTTCCATAACAGGATTATTCCCCTTGACTGGAGTACCTCTTGTATTCATATCTCAAGGAGGAACAGCTCTATTATTATCAATGGGAATGGTTGGAATTATTTTAAATATTTCTAGTTTCCAAGGGAAAAATCTACTAGAAAAGTAATTTAAAATAGATTATAATATAATATATGAAAATATTACTTACAGGTGGTGGAACTGGTGGACATTTTTATCCACTTATAGCTATAGCCGAAAAACTTAATGAAATAAAAAATAGTGAAAAAATAATTGATTTTAAATTATATTATATGTCAGATAAACCTTATGACAAGAAGGCTTTATTTGATAATAAAATAACTTTTATTCAAATACCTTCAGGAAAAATGAGAAGATATTTTTCTTTTAAAAACTTTCTAGATATATTTTCATTAATAACAGGAGGATTTTTTGGTTTAATTACAATGTTCTTTGTGTTTCCGGATGTGGTTATATCAAAAGGAGGATACGCCTCTTTCCCAGCAGTATTTGCATCTAGAATACTAGGTATACCAATAATTATCCATGAATCTGATTCATCACCAGGTAAAATGAACCTTTGGGCTTCTAAATTCGCTTCTCGTGTAGCTATTTCTTGGGCTGAAGCAATAAAATATTTACCAAAAGAGAAAACAGTTCTAACCGGGCAACCAATACGTAAAGAAATAATTTCTGGTGATCCAAATGGTGCCTTAGAATTTTTTAAACTAAAAGATGGTTTAAAAACAATTTTAATTTTAGGCGGTTCACAAGGAGCAGAAATTATAAATAATATAATATTAGATTCAGCTCCAGAACTTTTAACTAAATATCAAATAATTCATCAAACTGGCCAAGATAAAATAAACGACGTAAAATCAAGATTTGATTTAATAATTGAAAATAATCCAAATAAATCGAGATATGTTCCAATACCATTTCTAAATGTTTTATCTACTAGGATGGCTGCTGGGTGTGCAGATATTGTAATATCACGAGCTGGTTCAGCAATTTTTGAAATTGCGTCTTGGGGTATACCTTCCATAATAATACCAATAACTAATTCAAACGGTGATCATCAAAGGAAAAATGCTTTCAATTATGCAAGAAGTGGAGGGTGTGAAGTCATAGAAGAAAACAATTTATCAAAAAGTTTATTAATTTCTAGAATAGAATTAATCCTTTCTTCAGAAGAAAAAACAAAAAGTATGAAAGAGAAAGCACTCTCTTTTGCGAAGCATGATGCTGCTTTTAAAATTGCAAAAGAAGCAATAGATATTGCACTGACTCATTATTAAAAATGAAAAAATTTTTATTTTTAACAATTACAATGTTTTGTGGGTTACTCTTATCTTTTCCTGATATGGTTTTTTCTGATACAGCAAATAATCTTAAAAACCAAATTGAAAAAACCAATAATCAGATAGAAACAATTAATAGTGAAATAAAAGTTTTATCAAACCAAATAGCTGAAACAGCAGAAGAAAAAGAAAGTTTAGCTAAAATAATTAAAGAACTAAATCTAACAAGATCAAAATTACTAAAAGAAAGGGAACAGATACAAAAAAAGATTACTAATGCTGGTTTAATAATAAATGACTTATCAACTAATATAAAAAACAAAGAAAGTTCTATTTATCTAGCCAAACAATCTCTATCTTTAATGATAAATAATCTAAATCAAAATGAAAAAACTCCTTTTATGGAGAGATTGTTGTCTAATAAAAGTTTTACTGATTTTAGTAACGAATATAATAATATTATTAGTTTAAATGATAAAATTAGAGACAATATAAATATTTTATCAAATAAAAAGATAGAACTAGAAGAATCTAAAAATGCAAAAGAAGAGGAAAAGAAAAACTTAGATTCTCTTAAAAATAATCTTATTCAAAAAGAACAAGCAGTTGTGGTCACAAAGAAAGAGAAAGACTCACTTCTGTCGGAAACAAAAAATAAAGAAATTGTTTATCAGCAAATGTTATCAGAAAAAATAAAACTAAGAGATTCTTTTGAGAAAGAATTACTTGCATATGAATCTCAATTAAAATATATTCTTGATAAAAAATCATTACCAAAAGAAGGTTCAGCTGTTTTGTCTTGGCCACTTGATTATGTACTTATAACATCACTTTTTGGAGAAAGATGGGGTAGAATGCACTCTGGTTTAGATTTCAGAGCCTCAATTGGTACTCCTGTTAAAAGTGTAATGGATGGTGAAGTAATTGGTACTGGTGATACAGATGTAGCTTGTAAAGGAGCTTCTTTTGGAAAATGGGTTTTAGTAAAACATAACAATGGGCTATCTAGTGTTTACGGACACTTATCTGTAATAAGTGTTAAAAAAGGTGAAAAAATAAAAACAGGTAAAGTAATTGGATTATCTGGCAATACCGGATCATCTACAGCTCCTCACTTACACCTAGGAGTATATGCTTCAGATGGAGTAAAAATAGATAATGTTCCAAGTGCAGTATGCTATGGAAAAATATTCGTACAACCTATGGCTCCAACAAATGCATATTTAAATCCACTACTTTATTTACCAAAAACAACCAACAATATGTACAAAGCTGGAGTATTATAATATAATATTTTCATGAGCGAAGAAAATAAATCTGGTGTTAGAGTTAGATGGGGGTGGATAATAATCTTAGCTGGTATTATTTTTTTATTATTTAAAGTCGACATAAAAGAAAAGGTAGAATCTGAACAATTCAAAGAAAACATATCTTATATAAAAAATAAAATAAATTATTTTTGGGATAAATACGTAGTAGATTTTACTAAATCAAAAATAGGAGAAGTTATAACTAATGTAGCAACCGATAGTCTAAAAACAGTTCAAGAGAATGTAACAAAAAACATAAAAGAAAATTTTGAAGATAAAGAATAAAAAAAGAAGCCCGAAAGCTTCTTTTTTTGTGCCCGAGGTGGGGGTCGAACCCACATCCCTTACGAGACACGATTTTAAGTCGTGCGCGTATACCAATTCCGCCACTCGGGCAAATAACCTTATATAATAATTACACAATTTTAAAAAAAATACAAATTCTGTTATACTAAAGATTATGCAAGAATATTATACAACGATTGGTTTAGAAATACACGCAGAATTAAAAACAAAATCAAAAATGTTTTGCGGTTGTAAAAATGATCCAAATGAGAAAAACCCAAACTCAAACATCTGCCCTGTATGTATGGCTTACCCAGGCACGCTTCCTGTTATAAACAAAGAAGCGGTTTTAGACGTTATCAAAGTTGGACTTGCTCTTGGTGCTGATATAGCAAATTTTACTGAATTTGATCGTAAAAATTATTTTTACCCAGACATACCAAAAGCTTACCAAATTTCCCAATATAAACACCCCATAGTTTCAGGGGGAGAATTAAATGGTATTAAAATAACTCGCGTTCATCTGGAAGAGGATACCGCAACATCAAAACATCCAGAAAAAAATGAAAAAGACTACAGTTTAGTAGATTTTAATCGTGCAGGAGTTCCACTTATGGAGCTTGTAACTGAACCAGTCATACATTCAGCAAAAGAAGCTTTAGATTTCGGAAAAGAACTTCAATTACTTTTGAAATATCTTGGTGTTTCAGATGCAAACATGGAAAAAGGTGAAATGCGTGTTGAATTAAACATATCTATTTCTTCTGATCCCAATAAGTTTGGCACAAAAGTAGAAGTTAAAAATATTAATTCTTTCCGCGCTGTTGAAAAAGCAGCAGAATTTGAAACAAAAAGAATGATAGAGTTACTAGATAAGGGTGAAGGAGATAAAATAGTTCAAGAAACTCGTGGATGGGATGAAAATAAAGGAATTACATTTTCTCAACGTTCTAAAGAAAATGCAAATGATTATAGATATTTCCCAGATCCAGATTTGCCTAAATTATATTTAAAAGAAATTTTTGATTTAGAAAAATTAAAAAATGAACTTCCTGAATTACCTAAAAAAAGAAGATCCAGGTATAAAGAAGATTATGGAATTAAAGATGAAGATATTGAAAGCTATATCGTAGATAAAGAGCTGGGTGATTGGTTTGAAAATGTAGCTAATTTGTTAAAAGATAAAAATAAAATACAAATAGCTTCGAATTATATAACTTCTGATTATTTAGGCTTAAAGAAAAGTAATTTAGAAGTTAAACTTCCAAAAATAGAGAACTTTGTAGAATTAATCAATATGATAAACGAGAATCTCATATCTTCTCGTGCAGCTAAGGATATTTTAGCAATGATTGTTATTGAAGATAATTCGCCAATAGAAATAGCTAAAATAAAAGATTTATTACAAAAAAATGATGAGAATGAATTAAGGGAGATAGTCCAAAAAACTATTAATAAAAATACAATAATAATAGAAACATACAAAAGTGGTAAAGAAAATGCTCTTATGTCTCTAGTAGGCCAAGTTATGAAAGAAACAAATGGTGGAGCAAATCCACAATTAGTTCAAAAGTTACTCAAAGAATTAATTATAAAATAAGTGCTATAATATAAATATTATGGAGAATAAAAAAATTCGTATAGCTATAAATGGTTTTGGTAGAATTGGTAGAGCTTTTTTAAAAGCATCTTGGGGTAATAAAGAAATTGAAATTGTAGCAGTAAATGACCTCGGTACAATTGAAAGCTTAACTTATCTGTTACAATACGACACTGTATATGGTAAATGGAATCACAAAATAGGTATTAAAGTTAATGAAGAAAATGAAACAGACAGATATATTACAATAGATGGTTTAAAAATTAAATATCTATCAGAAAAAGATACAACAAAGCTTCCTTGGAAAGATTTAAACATTGATGTTGTTATTGAATCTACTGGCATTTTTACATCTTATGACAAAGCTAAATTTCATTTAGATTGTGGCGCTAAAAAAGTTGTAATCTCTGCTCCATCAAAGAGTAAAGAATCTGAAACACACGGAGAAACTATTTTACTTGGAGTTAATGAAGAAAAATTTGGAACTTGTGATATCACATCAAATGCTTCATGTACAACAAATGCTGCTTCTCCAATTATTTCTATAGTACACGAAAGTCTTGGTGTAGAAAAAGCCATTCTAAATACAGTTCACGGATACACAGCAACCCAATCAATCGTTGATAGCCCAAGTAAAAAGGACTTAAGAGAGGGAAGAGCTGCCGCTCAAAACATAATTCCATCTTCTACAGGTGCTGCTATTGCTGTCACAGAAGCATTCCCAATACTTAAGGGATTATTTGATGGCATCTCAATTCGTGTGCCTGTTATATGTGGTTCTATTGTAGATATAACTTTTATCTCTAAAAAGGATACTAATCTAGAAGAGGTCAATAATATATTAAAAAATGCATCAAAAGATACCCGTTGGGAAAAAATATTTACAGTAACAGAAGACCCAATAGTTTCATCAGATATTCTAGGAGAAAGTCATGCTTGTATTGCCGATTTAGCAATGACTCGTGTTGTTGGCGGTAATCTTATAAAGATACTTGGTTGGTATGATAATGAAATGGGATACACTTACACTCTCATAGACCACGCAATAAAAACAGGTAAAACCATAAAATAAATTTATGATATAATATAAATATGAAAATATTTATTGGAGCAGATCATGCTGGCTATGAACTTAAAGAAAATCTTAAGAAATATATTACAGAATATTTTAATTTTGAAATAATAGACAAAGGAGCTTTTTCTTATAATAAAGATGATGATTACACAGATTTTATTATTCCTGTAGCCATAGAAGTTTCTCAAAACGAAAATTCATTAGGAATTATTATTGGAGGAAGTGGTCAAGGTGAACAAATAGGAGCAAATAAGATAGATAAAATACGTGCCATCGAATATTATGGTGGAAATTTAGATATAGTGAAACTAGGCAAAGAGCACAATAATGCAAATATACTTTCTATAGGAGCTAGGTTTATTGATACAGATGAGGCAAAAGAAGCAACTAAATTATTCATTGAAACACCTTTTTCGAAAGAAGAAAGACACGAGAGAAGAATTGACCAAATTAAAAATATTGAATTAAATAATTAATAAAATGACTGAAATTATTCCAGCAGTTTTAGCAAAAGATTACATTGATTTAAATCAAAAAGTTGCTAAATATATAAATATTGCCAAAATTGTACAGATAGATATTTGTGATGGATTATTTGTTGAAAGCACATCTTGGCCAATGGGTAAGTCTGACCTCGATAGCGTAAATGAGATTTTAGAAGAAGAGGAGGGTTTACCTTTTTGGAAAGAAATAGACTATGAATTAGATCTTATGGTTTTAAATGCTCACAAAAAATTTGATTTTTTTATGCGTTTAGGAGCTAAAAGAATAATATTCCATCTTGAAGCTGAAGAAGAAAAGAGTTTTAAAGAATTTTTAGAATCAATGGACCCTTACTATAAGGATAATATAGAAATAGGACTAGCTATAAACACAACAACACCTATAGAAAAAATTTCTCAATTTATTAATTACATTGATTTTGTACAATGTATGGGTATATCAAAAATAGGTTTCCAGGGACAAAATTTTGATGAAAAATCATTAACACAAATAAAATTATTACGTGAAAAATATCCAGAACTTAAAATAACAGTAGATGGGGGAGTAAACGAAAACACAGCAAAAAAGTTACTCTCTAATGGAGCAGATAGCCTTATTGTAGGTTCTGTTTTATTAAATAGTATAGATATAAAAGAAACCTTTGAAGTATTTAGTAGATTATAAATTCAAAGTAATTTCTACTAAAACAAACAATAACCAAAACAAAAAGAGGAAAACAGCCTCTCTTCTTGTTATTATTTTACCAGACTTCATAAAATAAAATAAAGCAAAAGAAGCAAAAACCATAAATAGACCAGTAGAATAGATTATTTTTACTGGAAAATAAAATGGTTTTATGAGAGCTAAAATCCCCACAACAATTGTTGCATCAGCTAAAACTGTTCCCAAAATGTCACCAACAGCAAGAGAATCATTGTTCTTTTTTACAGCAGAAATACCAAAAAATAATTCTGGCATTGTTGTGCCAAGCCCGACAACCAACATTCCAATAATGATAGAACTGACCCCTAAGTATGTAGCAATAAAAAGTGTCGAATTAACAATAAAATGAGAACCCACAAGAAGCATTGCCATACTAAGAACTAAACAGAGAATATTTTTATTTTTATCTTTTCTTGTAGTTTCAATAAAATTATTTACATTGTAATTCTCTCTTAATTCTCTATCTTTTTTAAAAGAAATGTAGTAAAAAATTAAACCTACGAAAACCAAAGCCAAGCCTTCAATACGAGAGTAAAAACCATTTAAACCTAAAATAAGTGGCAAAATTAAAAATAATGGATAAATATTATTTTCTTTTAAAATTTTACTTTCTATCTTAAGACCACGACCAGAAATAAAAATAATTGCAGCAAATACAAGAGTTAAATCTGCAACGTTTGAACCAAAGAGAGTTCCTAATCCCAGAGAAGATACACCTTTAATGGAAGCGTTTATTGAAACTAATGTTTCTGGAATTATTGAAACGATAGCAACAATAATAAAACCGACTATATATTTTGAAATCTTAAAACTATCTGATAATTTAAAAGCATATTTTGTAGAAAGTGTAGCACCCTTAATAATCAAAAATGCTGAAACTCCGAAGATAATTAAATTTAATAACATGTATATAATATAGCATAATAGATTAGTAATTTAAAATTATTTTTGTTAAAATAGTATTATGTTTAAGCTAAATGAAGGTAAAATAAAAGAACTAGAAAAAACTGCAAATAACATCAGGAAAAATATCATAAAGATGTTATCTTTAGCTAAAAGTGGCCATACAGCTGGAGCACTTGGAATGGCTGATATTTTCACTTTTTTATATTTTTATGCTTTAAAACATGACCCCAACAATCCAAATCTTAAAAATAAAGACCATTTAGTTTTATCAAATGGTCACATTTGCCCAGTTCTATATGCAACAATGGCAGAGGCTCAATATTTTAATAAAAATGAACTATTTAATTTAAGAAAATTTGGTTCTATGTTACAAGGTCATCCCCACAGAGAATTCATGCCAATTATTGAGACATCTTCTGGTCCACTAGGGGAGGGATTATCACAAGCAATAGGAATAGCTCTTGCTTTAAAGATTGACAATAAGGATATGGGAGATGGTAATAACATTTTTTGTATTTCAAGTGATGGAGAATTAAATGAAGGCCAAACTTGGGAAGCAGTAATGCTTGCTGCAAAAGAAAAACTAAATAAATTGATATTGATAATCGACAGAAATAATATCCAAATAGAAGGGAACACAGAAGAAATTATGCCTCTTGAAAATTTAAAAAATAAATTTGAGTCTTTCAACTGGTTTGTAAAAGAGATTAATGGGCATGATTTTAACGAAATGAATGAAGCTATAATTAAAGCACAAGAAAATACAAATAAGCCATCCGTAATCATCGCACACACAACACCATCTAAGGGAATCAAAAAATGGGAGAATGATTATCGTTGGCATGGCAAAACTCCTAATCAAAAAGAAGCAGAAGAGGCAATTATAGAATTAAATAAATTATATGCTTAATCAATCATTAAAATTAAATACAAAAATTTTTAACAATGATGTAGAGAAAGGTCATACACGCCTAGGGTTCGGTGAGGGTTTATTACAAGCTGGAATGATTGATCAAAATATTGTTGCTTTATGTGCAGACTTAACAGAATCAACTAAAACAAATCTATTTGCTGAAAAATTTCCTGAAAGATTTATACAAGTAGGAATAGCAGAACAAAATATGGCTTCTGTTGCAAGCGGTATGGCATCTTTAGGAAAAATACCTTTTATAGTTTCTTATGGAATATTCAACCCAGGACGTAATTGGGAACAAATAAGAACCAATATTTGTTACAACAATCAAAATGTTAAAATTATTGGCTCTCATGGTGGTTTATCTGTCGGAGAGGATGGTGGAAGTCACCAAATGCTTGAAGACATAGCAATAACAAAAGCAATACCAAACATTATAGTTATTTCTCCTTGTGATAAAATAGAAGCTAAAAAAGCAACTCTTGCAATCTCAAAAAACGAAAAGCCTACATATATGCGTTTAGCTAGAAATAGCACCCCTGTAATAACAAGCGAAGAAACCCCATTTGAAATAGGAAAAGCGCAAATAGTTTTTGAGCCAGAACTTGGTCTTGCTCGTGTAGGAATAATAGCAACAGGACCAATACTTTATAAAGCAATAATTTCTGCTCGTGAACTTGAAAAAAGAGGAGTGAAAACAAAAGTAATGAATTTATCAACAATAAAACCTCTAGATGAGAATGCAATTATATCACTAGCAAAAGAAGTAAAGTGTCTAGTTACAGTAGAAGACCATCAGATAAATGGAGGAATGGGTGGTAGCGTATCTCAATTACTTTCAAAGAATTATCCAATACCAATTGAATTTATTGGAGTAGATGATCAATTTGGACAATCAGGAACTCCAGAAGAACTAGAAAAACACTATCATATTGATACAATAGACATTATAGAAAAAGTAGAAAAGGTTATTAAAAGAAAATTATAATAATTTTTCTAATTCATCTTTTCTTAATAGACCATCATGCGGTCCAAGATAAGAAACAACAGAAGATGCATTTATTGAACCATATTTTAATGCTGTTTTTATATCTTTTAAAGAATTTATAGCTACCATAAAAGCAGAAGAGAAGGCATCTCCGGCACCAGTTGGTTCAACAAAAGATTTTGATTCCACTATTTTTTCAAAATATATTTCTTTACCATCATAAGCATAAGAACCATGTGAACCATTTGTTATAACCACCATTTTAGGCCCTAGAGAATAAAGCATTTTGGCTAATTCATGAATATCAGATATTTCTGTATCTAAAATTGATTTTGCTTCTTTCATATTACAAAACAATATATCTGTTCTTTTATAAATTTGACTCAAAGCTTCTACTCCAATACGTATTTGAAAAGTTCCAGGCTGAAAAGCTAACTTGATATCCTTATTCTTTTCTAAGTAATTTAAAATCTGATTATGAAAATACAAAGAATCTTCGCCCAAAGAACTTAAATATACCCAAGAAGGTTTATACTTTTTTTCTAATTCTTCAGATAAATTATATTTATATTTTTCATGCTTAACTAAAATAGTACGTTCATCCTTATACCAAAGAACATAATGGCAATTAGTTTTCATTAGATTTTCTTTATTCACCAAAGAAATATCAACATTTTCATTTTCTAATTTAGATATAGATAAATTACCGTTATCATCATTCCCAATGTTTGTAATTAGTGCTGTATTAAAACCTAAACGACTAGTTCCAATTGCAAAATTAGGGCTATTGCCAACAGCATAACAAGTAGAAGATTCATCATAGGGTATCTTACCCCCATAATTTAGACATAGTTCACAATGAGTGTTATCGCTATTACATAAAGTTTCAGCTTCAGATATTTTAATAAAAATATCGAGAGCAATATCACCAATTGCTAAAAAATCAATTTCTCTATTATCATCCATATATTTATTGTATCATATTATGTTATAATTGTAAGAGTATTTATTAATATAATAAAAGATATTACAGAATGAAAACATTAAGAGAATACATTAAAGAAGCTGAAGAAAAACATATTGCTATCGGACATTTCAATGTATCTAACATTGAAGGTTTACATGGTGTATACAATGCTGCTCGTAAATTATCATTACCAATAATAATTGGTGTTTCAGAGGGAGAAGAAAATTTCATTGGTATGGAAGAAATAGCTTGTTTAGTTAAGACAATAAGAGAAAGAGATAACTACCCAATATTCTTAAATGCCGATCATCATTATAGTTTTGAATCTGTAAAAAAAGTAATAGACATTGGTTATGATTCTGCGATAATAGATGCAGTTAAACTTCCACTTGAAGAAAATATTTTACTTACAAAAAAATGTGTTGAATATGCAAGAAGTAAAGAAAAAGATATTTTAATAGAAGCAGAAATAGGTTTTATTGGTACTTCATCTAAAATATTAGACGATATCCCAGATGGTGTTACGGAAAAAACTATAACTAAAAAAGAAGATGCCAAATATTTTATAGAAAATACTGGTATAGATTTACTTGCACCGTCTGTTGGTAATATTCATGGAATGATAAAAAATGGTAATCCTAAGTTAGATATAGAAAGAATCAAAGAAATAAGAAAAACATGTGGTGTACCTCTTGTTCTTCATGGAGGATCTGGTATCTCTGATGATGATTTTAAAAAAGCAATTGAAGCTGGAATTTCTATTATCCACATAAACACTGAAATTCGTGTTGCATACAAAGAAGCACTAGAGAAATTCTTAAAAGAAAATCCGAACGAAATTGCACCTTACAAAATATTAGAACCAGCTGTCTTAGCAATAGAAGAAGTAACACTAAAAAGACTAAAACTCTTTAATAACTTATAAAAATTAAAACCCCTTATTATAAGGGGTTTTAATTTGCAAATATATACTTTTTATGTTATTATTTTACTTATGAATATATTAACCGCAACAAAACGAGGTAAGGCAGATAAGCTAGATGCTATACGATCTAACGGTATGGTTCCAGCTGTCGTCTATGGCGTTCGTGTGGAAAACACCATGCTTTCCGTACCAGCCATCAATTTCGAAAAAATATTTAACATAGCTGGTGAGACAAGTGCAATCGTACTTGAAATTAAAGATGAAAAGGGGAGTTCTAAAAAAGTTGATGTTCTAATCCATGATGTCCAACTTGACCCATTAAAAAGTAATCCAATACACATAGACTTTTTGGCTATCGATATGAACAAGAAAGTTACAGTCAATATTCCTATTGAGTTTATAGGAATAGCTCCAGCTGAAAAAGATGGTTTAGGTAATTTGGTTAAAGCTCTTTATGAAATTGAGATTGAAGCACTTCCAAAAGATATACCTCATAATATAGAAGTTAATTTATCTTCTCTTACAACTCTTGATTCACAAATACGTGTTTGTGATATAAAACTTCCTAATGGAATAGAGGTACTAACAGACAAAGAAGAAGTATTGGCTTCCATAACTACAATAAAAGAAGAAATTGAAGAAACACCAGTTGATTTATCTTCAATAGAAGTTGAAAAGAAAGGAAAGAAAGAGGAGGAAGGTGAGTCTAAAGAAGAATCTAAATAACATTATACTACTACATATAAAAACATCTTAGTGTGAATATACTAAGATGTTTTTATATGATACAATAATTCAGTATGGTTTTTAAATTTAAAAAATACAGCTTATTACCAGCCTCTATATTAACTATATTTAGTATAGTTTGTATAAATTTTATTCCTAATAAATACGCAATAGCTCTAGATTGTACAAATCCAGAATATGCAAAATCTAATGAATCATATTGTCGTAATCAGCTAAACCAATACTTAGAAGAAGAAGCTAGGTTGTTAAAAGAATTAGAACAACAAAGTAAAAAAAGTGCGAACTATGCATCTGAAGTTAAAAGACTAACAACAGAGATAAATGCACTTAAAACAAAAATTAAAGCACGTGAAAATTCTATTGCTTTGCTTAAGAACGACATCAATACCAAAAAATCTACAATAAATACACTCACAAGTAAGATCGATAGAGAAAAACAATCACTTGCTCAATTAATCAGAAAAGAAAGACAAATTGATAATATATCAATAGTGTCTTTGATTTTATCTAATGATAATATCTCTGATATATATGGAGACTTAAGCACCTTTTCTTCTATTAAAGAGGGTATACAAGAATCTATTGATAAAATAAATGGTACAAAACGTTTAACAGAAGCAGAAAAAATTGAATTAGAAAAAAAGCGAGACGAAGAAACAAATGCTAAATATGAACTAGAAAGTACCCAAAAAAGGACAGTACAAGTTGAAGGTGATAAGAAAAGGCTTTTAGCCGAATCTAAAAACCAAGAAACAGCTCTCGCTAAAATTGCTGCTGAGAAAAAAGTTCAAGCCGAAAAAATAAGAACTGCGTTAATTAAATTTCAAGGTAGTGGTATTTCAAGTAAATCAATATCTTTTGGTGAAGCGTATGATTATGCGAAAAAAGCTTCTGCAAAAACAGGAGTTCGAGCAGCTCTTATCCTTGCTATAATGCAACAAGAAACTGGTTTTGGAAATAATGTTGGTGGATGTTATGTCACAGATTTAGCAACAGGAGATGGAAAGGGTATCCAATCTGGTGCATCCTATGAAAAAGTTATGGGGATTGGAAGTTTGAGTATTTTTAAACGTATTACAGAAGAGCTTAGTTTAAATTGGAATACAACACCTGTATCTTGCCCAATAGATATTAAAGGTTATGGTACCGCTACAAAATATTATCCTGGACGTGGGTACGGAGGAGCTATGGGTTATACGCAATTCATTCCAAGTACATGGGTATTAGTTGAAGATAGAGTTGAGTCATATTTAGGAACAAAAATAGCAAACCCATGGAATCCAAGTAATGCTGTTATGGCAACAGCTGTATTCTTACAAGACCTAGGAGCTGGAGCTCAAACATATACAGCTGAATATAATTCGGCTTGTAGATACTATGGTTCCTGTTCTAGTTATGCAAGTTCTGTAATGAAAAAGGCTTCTCTAATACAACTTGATATAAATAAACTAGAAGACTTATAGAATTATAAACTATTGCAAAACTTATAAAATAATGATATCATCACATAACGTATGAAGAAAGATATACACCCAAAATTTAACGATAAAGCAAAAGCAAACTGTGCATGTGGAGCTTCTTTTACAATAGGTTCAACAATGGATGAAATAAACGTTGAAATCTGTAGTCAGTGTCATCCTTTTTACACAGGGAATGAAAAGGTGTTAGACACAGCAGGACGTGTAGACCGCTTCAAGAAACGTGTTGCTTCTGCAAAAAATACAAAATCTAAGAAATAAATAATATTAAAAAATCAGCGGTTCTAACCTCCAAAAGAGGTGCAACCACTGATTTTTTTTATGTTATAATAAAACTATGAACATAGAGGATCTAGAACAGCTTAAAAAAGACCACAAAACTAGTTATTTCGCTCTAGAATATGAGCGTCTTTTAAAAGAAGAAGAGAAGGTAAATGAAATGGTCTCCCAAGATGAAAGTCTAAAAGAACTCGCAGAAGAAGAGATACAAAATATTAAATTCCAAAAAGAAGCAATTGAAAGGCAATTAGAGGAAATAAAAAAAAGTGAAAAAGAAGAAGAAGAATTTCCTAATGAAATAATCTTAGAAGTTAGAGCTGGTGCTGGTGGCGACGAAGCATCACTTTTTGCATGGGAGCTTGCTCATATGTATGAAAGATATACGGAGAAAAAGAATTGGAGTTTTAAAACAATAGACATATCTAGTAACGAAGTTGGTGGTTACAAAGAAGCTTCTTTTGAAATAAAAGGTAAGGATGTTTATAGGTTACTAAGATACGAAACCGGAGTTCACAGAGTTCAGCGTATCCCTGCAACAGAAAAGAATGGCCGTATACATACATCTACAGCATCAGTTGCAATTCTTCCACTAAGAAAAAAGACAAAAATAATTATAAACCCAGCAGACTTAGAAATGGAATATTCTCGTTCTGGAGGAGCTGGTGGTCAAAATGTAAACAAAGTGGAAACTGCAGTACGTTTAATCCACAAACCAACTGGTATAGATGTTCGTTGTACAACAGAAAGAAAACAGCTTGCTAATCGCGAAAAAGCAATGGAAATTCTTATATCAAAATTGCAGTTATTAAAAGATGAAGAAGAGGCAAGTAAATATTCTGGAGAGAGAAAGAACCAAATAGGTACAGCAGATAGGAGTGAGAAAATCCGTACATATAACTTTCCTCAAGATAGAATCACTGATCATAGGATAAAACAATCTTGGTCAAATATACCAAGTATAATGGAGGGTAATATAGACAAGATGATAGATGCCCTTTCATCTGGGGTTATCGGTGAAGCAGAAGAACTTGAAGATTAAGAGAAAGTGATAAAAAGAGCTATTGCTTTATTTTTATATGTCTGTTATAGTTCAGCCAGTAGTTTGCTTATGTTTTGGTATCTTTCATTCTTCGTGTTTAGAGCATTGAGGTATGTAAATGAAATCAGCTTCGCGATTACATTTATAAGTTAGTTTTTTCAAGTGGTAAATATGAAAGTATTTCCATAAGAATACATTGTCATATATGGCAAAAAAGTTATATGTTGGTGGTCTTCCTTACAAGACTTCTAACGATGAGTTAAAAGCTCATTTTAGTGCAGCAGGGGAAGTTTCCTCAGCAACAATTATTATGGATAAGATGACTGGTCGCTCAAAGGGCTTTGGCTTCGTAGAAATGGAAAACGATGCTGATGCAGATACAGCTATCTCAATGTTTGATGGTAAAGACTTCGAAGGAAGAAACCTTACAGTCAATGAAGCTCGTCCAATGGAACCAAGAAAATAATACATTTTCTATTAAAACCCTCTGATTATATCAGGGGGTTTTAATTTTTATTCAGTTTGCAACATAAAGGTTTTTTTGTTACAATATCTATTAGTTTCTTATTCTGCGTGTGTAGTTCAGTGGTAGAACGCTGTCCTGATAAGACAGAGGTCCTTGGTCCGATTCCAAGCACACGCACAAGGCTTTATAGGCCTTTTAACATTATGAATAAAAAAAATAAAACTCCATGGTGGAGAGATGGAGTTATAATTTTTGTTAAAGTTTCAAGTTATATTGCAATCCCAATAGTTATAGCATCAATAGTTGGTAATAAACTTGATCAAAAATATAATTCTGGTAATTTACTTTTTTTAACATTCATAGGATTCGCGTTTATTTCAACTATCTATTTAATCTGGAAAGAAATGAAAATTTACAAAAAGAAAATAGATAAAGAAGAGTCTCAAAAATAAAAATATGAAATCTGAAATTAGAGAAGAAAATAATCTACAATCAAACGAAAATAGTTTAAACATAGAATCTGAAATAGGGAATATTACTCACAATGAAGAAATTATGCATGAATCAACATTGTATGCTGAGCCAATATTCCATATAGGAGATTTTACTGTTACAAATGCACTATTTACAAGCTGGATAGTTGTATTTATTTTAATAATATTCTCCATAATTTTAAAAATTAAAATTAAAAAAATTCCAAATGGAATACAAAATTTTTTTGAAATAGTTATTGAGGGGGCAGTATCTCTTTGTGATCAGATAACAAATAATAGAAAAATAACAGAAAGAGCTTTTCCTATAGTAATGGCTGTATTTTTATTTGTCCTACTCAACAATTGGATCGGAATATTACCATTCTCTGGATTGGGTCTTATTGAAACAACAGAACATGGAAAGGTATTTATCCCAATAATAAGATCCGGAACCGCTGATATAAACGGTACATTACCACTTGCAATTCTTTCAGTTTTAGGTGCAAATATTTTTGGAGCTATCAGTATAGGGCTCTGGAAAACCATTAATAAATATGTTAATCTAAGTGCACTTGGTAGTATTTTTACCAAGATTAAAAAAGATCCAACTATTTTAATGACAGCACCTATATTATTTGCTGTAGGGGTAATAGAATTTATTGGAGAATTCGCTAAGATAGCTTCTCTTTCTTTTCGTTTATTTGGAAATGTCTTTGCAGGAGAAGTCTTACTTGCCTCAATGGGTGCAATAATGGCTTATATGTTACCAACTCCATTTTTACTTCTTGAAGTTTTTGTAGGGTTAATACAAGCTTTTATTTTTGCAATGTTGACATTGGTATATTACACAATATCAAGTATGGATCACGAAGAAGAGCATTAAAATAAATTTGATTTTAATAATAAAGAGGTCAATCATTATTAGTTAATAATAAAAAGATATATGGAAATAAGTACACTTGCAAAAGCACTTGCTATCGGTATCGGTTCTATTGCACCAGCTTTAGCTATCGGTATGATTGGTTCAAAAGCCATGGAAGCAATTGGAAGAAATCCAGAAGCTTCTGGAAAAGTTTTCGTTCCAATGCTTTTAGCATCAGCATTCGCAGAAGCTATCGCAATTTACGCACTCGTTATCGCTTTCTCAATTAAATAGTTTACTATTTACATCTGAATATTTGTTCTATCTCAAATATTCAGGAGTAAGGAGTAAAACCCTTATTAATAAAATATTTAAAATAATTTATGGATTCATTTATAGAAACATTTCACATAGACTGGAAAACAATAATCGCACAAGCAATAAACTTTATTATTGTATTGTTTGTTTTAAATTTTTTAGCGATAAAACCTTTAAAGAAAATGATGAATGAAAGGACAAATAATATTGAAAAAGGGTTAAATGATGCAAAGAAAAATTCTGAAATATTAAAAAATACAGAGAATGAATATAATGAAGCTATTCTTAAGGCAAAAAAAGAAGCTCAAATAATATTTGAAGATGGAAAGAAGGATGCTTTAGACAAAAAAACAGAAATGCTAAATCAGGCAAAGATAGAGGTTGAAAATATGATTTTAAATGGTAAAAAAGTATTAGAATCCGAAAAAATAAAAATTCTAGATGAGGCAAAAAAAGAAATAGTAAGCTTAGTTGTAAAATCAACAGAAAAAATTCTTGAATCAAAAGAAGAAGAGGGTTTGAATAATAATATAATTTCAAAAATAAAGAAAATATAAATATATGTCAAATGTTTCAATTAAAAATATAGCAGAAGCAATATATGAATCATCTCAAGATAAAAAAGATGAAGATCTTTCTAATATTTTAAAAAATGCTGTAAATTTAATTCACAAAAAACATTTAATCAATAAATCTAGAGAAATTCTCTTAGAACTCGATAAAATAATCAATAAAAAAGAGGAAAGAGCAAAAGCAATAATCAGTCTTAAAACAGAAATCGATAAAAATTTACAAGAAGAAATAGAAGATTTTATAAAAAACAGATATAAAATAAAAAAAGTTACACTTGAATTTAATATAGATAAAAAACTTTTAGGAGGCATGAAGATACAAGTTGGAGACGAGATAATAGATACCACGTATAAAAATAAACTTAAAAAATTAGAAAATTATCTTATAACTAACTAAAAAATATTATGACAAAAAATTACATTGTAGAAAATTTAAAAAAACAAATAGAAAATTTTAAAGAAGAAATAAAAGCTGAAAAAATTGGTCATGTTATTGAAGTTTTTGATGGTATCGCAAAAATATCTGGTCTTTCAGATATAAAATCATCAGAAATGATATCTTTCTTAAATGGTGAAGTTGGGCTTGCATTAAACCTAGAAGAAGATTCTGTTGGTGTTATTATACTTGGAGACTACTCAAAGATACATGAAGGTGATGAAGTTAAAGCAACCGGTAAAATACTTTCTGTACCAGTAGCAAATGCTCAGATAGGAAGAGTTTTAAATGCTCTCGGCGAACCAATTGACGGGAAAGGTAAAATAAAAGAAGAAGAAATAAGACCAATAGAAAAGGTTGCTCCTGGAGTTATAACAAGACTATCCGTTAGTCAAGCACTACAAACAGGAATAAAAGCTATCGATGCGCTTATCCCTATTGGACGTGGACAACGTGAACTTATCATTGGTGACCGTCAGACGGGTAAAACAGCTATCGCAATAGATACTATATTAAACCAAAAAGGACAAGACGTAGTTTGCGTTTATGTTTCAATAGGACAAAAAGATTCCAAACTTCGTAAAATTCAAACAAGATTAGAAGAAGGAGGAGCTATGGATTATACTATTATTGTATCTGCTGGGTCATCTGAAAGTGCTGCTTTGTCTTATATAGCACCATATACAGGAGTTTCAATTGCTGAATATTTTATGGATCAAGGAAAAGATGTTTTAATAATCTATGATGATTTATCAAAACACGCAGTTGCTTATCGTGAAATATCACTTTTGTTACGTCGTCCACCAGGTCGCGAAGCTTTTCCAGGAGATGTGTTTTATTTACACTCAAGATTATTAGAAAGAGCTTGCAGAAGGAATAAAGAATATGGAGGTGGATCAATAACAGCACTACCCATAATTGAAACACAATCAGGTGATATCTCTGCTTATATTCCAACAAATGTTATATCAATTACAGATGGACAAATATTCCTTGAAACAGATTTGTTTTATAAAGGAATTCGTCCAGCCGTAAACGTTGGATTTTCTGTATCTCGAGTAGGGTCATCTGCTCAAATAAAAGCAATGAAAAAAGTTTCTGGAACATTAAAGCTTGATCTAGCTCAATTTCGTGAACTTGAAGCCTTCGCACAATTTGGTTCAGATCTTGATGAAAATACAAAGAAACAACTTGAGCGAGGTAAAAGAGCGATAGAAATATTAAAACAACCACAATATTCACCAGTTAAAGTTGAAGATCAAGTTGTTATACTTTACGCTTTAACTAAAGGCTATGTAGACGATGTTTCTATCGATAAAATAAAATCTTTTGAAGAAAATTTAATAGAATATGCAAACAGAAACGCAAAAACTTTTTATGAAGAAATTAATAAAGAAAAAATGTGGTCAGAAGAAGGAGAAAAAGAGTTAATAAAAATAATAGAAGATTTTAAAAAATCATTTAATTAAATATGGCTGGAACCAAAGAGATTAAAAGAAGAATAAAAAGTGTTAAAAATACGAAAAAGATAACCAAGGCTATGGAACTTGTTGCTGCTTCAAAGATGAAGAAAGCAATATCAAAAACCCTTGCTTCTAGAGTTTATGCTTCTTACTCTTGGGATTTTCTAATATCTTTATCAGAAGGAATAGAAGAGATGAACCATCTTTTGTTTAATAAAGATAATGGTGGAGAAAAAGATTTAATTATATTAATAACTTCAAACAGAGGATTATGCGGTGGTTATGATTCTCAAATAATTAAAAAAACAATTTTAAAATTAAAAGAAATAGAGACTGTAGATAAGGTAGATATTATTACCGTAGGTAAAAAAGGTGATAATGCAATGAGAAGAGTTGGACAAAATATTATTGCTTCTTTTAACAACATACCTGATAATATAAATCTCAAAGACATAATACCAATATCTGATTATGCAATAAATGAATTCAATAAGAATAATTACAAAAGAATATATATATCTTATACGGATTTTGTATCAGCTTTATTACAAAAACCAAAAATTAAAAAAATATTACCAATATCAAAAGAAGGTATCAAAAAAACATTAGAAGAAAATTTTCTTGAAAATCTTCCAGAAACAAAAAAAAAGGTCCCTTATTTATTCGAAGGTAACACCAAAGAGCTTCTAGATGATTTAGCTGAAAAATTAATTCGTATGCAAATATATCAAATGTTTCTAGAATCAAATGCATCAGAACAGTCATCTCGAATGGTCGCAATGAAAAATGCTTCTGAAGCAGCAGGTGGAATGATAGATGACTTAACTTTAATATTTAACAAAGCTAGACAGGCTGGTATAACAAGAGAAATATCAGAAATAAGTGGGGGTATGGCAAGTATGAATTAAAAAATTATTATCAACTTATTATTAACAAAAATTATATGAAAACAACAGGTGTAATAAAAAGAATTATAGGTCCAGTAGTAGATGTATCATTTGAAGAAAATAATGTTCCAGATATATATAATGCATTAATTGTAAATAACAATGGTAAAAACATTGTTCTTGAGGTTGAGCAACACATAGGAGAAAATACTGTACGTACAGTTGCTATGGATTCTACGGATGGACTTTCAAGAGGTATGAGTGTTGAAAATACAGGATCTCCAATTTCCGTACCTGTTGGCGGAAATACTCTTGGTAAAATGTTTAATGTATTAGGTGAACCAATAGATGGAGAAAATATAAAAGATGACTCAAAAAGATTACCAATACACCGTAAAGCTCCAGATTACATATCACAAGCTACAAAAGTTGAGATACTAGAAACTGGTATTAAGGTTATTGATCTTATTTGTCCTATTGTTAAAGGAGGCAAGGTTGGATTATTTGGAGGTGCTGGTGTTGGTAAAACTGTTGTTATCCAAGAATTAATTCATAATATCGCACACAATCACGGAGGATACTCTGTTTTCGCTGGTGTCGGTGAAAGAACTCGTGAAGGTAATGATCTATATAATGAAATGAAAGAATCTGGTGTATTACCAAAGGTTGCAATGGTCTTCGGACAAATGAATGAACCACCAGGTGCTCGTTTGCGTGTTGCTCTCTCAGGTTTAACAATGGCGGAATATTTCCGTGATGAAGAGAACAAAGATGTTCTATTGTTCATAGATAATATCTTTAGATTTACTCAAGCTGGGTCAGAAGTTTCAGCTTTACTTGGGCGTATACCATCAGCTGTTGGATACCAACCAACTCTTGCTACAGAAATGGGTAATCTGCAAGAAAGAATTACATCTACGGATAAAGGTTCAGTTACTTCTGTTCAAGCTGTTTATGTGCCAGCTGACGACCTTACAGACCCAGCTCCAGCTACAACCTTCTCACACTTAGACTCTACAGTTGTGTTAAACCGTTCACTTTCAGAATTAGGAATTTATCCAGCAGTTGATCCTCTTGATTCATCTTCAACAATTCTTGATCCAAATATAGTCGGTACTGAACACTATGAAGTTGCTCGTGAAGTCCAACGTGTTTTACAAAGATATAAAGATTTACAAGATATCATTGCGATATTAGGTATGGAAGAATTGTCAGACCAAGATAAAGAACTCGTTGGAAGAGCAAGAAAAATCCAAAAATTCTTATCTCAACCATTCTTTGTAGCAGAACAATTTACAGGAAGAAAAGGGGAGTATGTAACCTTATCTGAAACAATAAGATCATTTAGAGAAATTCTAGATGGTAAGCACGACGATAAATCTGAAAATGATTTCTATATGAAAGGAGCTTTATAGAAAATAAAATAATATGCAAAAGAAAATAAAATTAAAAATAGTTACACCAGAAAAACTTATTTTAGAAGAACTAGTCGATGAGGTTAGTATTCCGACAACCGAAGGGGAAATAACAATATTACCTAATCATATACCATTAATCTCAAAAATTTCTTCTGGTGATATTGTTGTTTTAAATAAAGGAGAAATTGTGCCTATTGCTGTTGTTGGAGGTTTACTTGAAGTTAAAAGAGAAAACGAAGAAACAATTATAACAATTCTAGCTGATTTTGCAGAACATGTATCTTCTATATCTGAAGAAGAAATAGAAAAAGCTAAACAAAGAGCAGAAGAATTACGTAAACAAAGAGAAAATAAAGAAGTAGTTGATTTTGAGTATTTTGCTGGAGAATTAGAAAGAAATCTAACAAGAATAAAAATAGCAGATAAATGGAAAACTAAAAAATATAGAAAATAAAAAATTAAACCCCGGCAATATAAGCCGGGGGTATTTTTTATAAAGAAATCTCATCATAAATTTTTCTCCATTGCATCTTACTGCAATAAGAAATAAAATTTTTTCCCACACATAAAGAGGAATCATTTGAGAGACATTTAATCTTAAAAGATTCTCCAAAATAATTCCTTACTTTAATAAAGGTACTTTTTGTCCAGTAAATACCTTTATTAAAATCAAGATTGTTAATATCTGTAACTGAATAGACGATAGGTTCGTCTCTTTCAATTAGAGAAACAACTCTTCCAGAAATAATAATCTTTTCTGGAATAAATAGCCAATTCAAAAAATTTTTTACCTTTTTGTAACTAAACCGAAAAAATTCAGCTAGATACTCAAAGATAAAAACTACACCAGCTACGACTACTCCTATTACAATTAAAATAACTATAATAAGAACAGGAAAATCATCACTTGATGAAGCAACAACCCTGTTGTTAACTTCATCTAAATTTTTTGTCTCCATGGCTTTAAAATTTTATATATTATATAATCTTTTGCCATAATAGTCAACTATCTATATTTTTCACGCCAATCATAATCTTCTTCTTCATCATCCTTTTTATCAACAATAGGAGTCCCACAACTTGGGCAAAGTTCATCATAACTACGTAGTCCACACCTTGGACAAATTGGCTCTTTTTTAACCAAATCACTATTTTCACTATTATTTTCTTCGTAATCCATATATTTAATTATATATTAAATTATATATTTTTTAAAGATTCCAATTAATGATATAATATTGTTATGGAACAAAAAACAACCACAAATATCATAGCAACTATAGGCCCATCTAGTTGCGATAAAGAAACTTTATCACAAATGATAGATCACAATATGGATATGGCTCGTTTAAATTTTTCATGGGGTTCATATGAATGGTTCATAGATGTTATTGGTTTGATAAAAGAACTTAGCAAAGAAAAAAATAAATATATACCTATAATACAGGATTTATCTGGACCAAGAATCCAAGATGAAAATGGACATTATTTTAATAATGAAAGTAAGGATAAAATAATTACAGAAAAGGATATAGCTGATTTAGAATTTGGAATAAAAAATAATGTTGATTATATTGCAATGTCTTTTGTAGGTTGTAAAGATGACATTGTAGAACTAAGAAATATTATAAAAGAAAAAGGTGGTAAACAAAAAATTATTGCAAAAATAGAAAGGAAAATGGCTGTAGACAATCTATGTGAAATTATACAAGAAGCAGACGCTATAATGGTTGCTCGTGGAGATCTTGGTAATGAATTTGCGTTAGAAGAAATACCTTTTATTCAACACAAAATAATACAGGCTTCAAACCTAGCCGATAAGATGGTCATCGTAGCAACACAAATGTTGTTATCAATGGTTGAAAACGATAAACCTACAAGAGCTGAAGTTACAGACATTGCTTATGCCATATTAGACGGAGCAGATGGTATTATGCTATCAGAAGAATCTGCTAAAGGAAAACACCCAGTTCTTGCGATAAAAATAATGGAAAATATTGCAAGATTTGCTGAAAAACATCGCAATATTATTAAAATAGATTAAAATAAAATGACAAAACATATATACATAACAAGAAAAATACCTGAAGTTGGTCTTAATATATTAAAAGAAAAAGGTATATCTTATACTATTGGTAAATTTAAAAAACCACCAACCAAAAAAGATTTAATAATCGAGCTTAAAAAGAAACAGTACGATGGTGTTATTTCTTTTTTAACAGACAAAATAGATAAAGATATATTTGATGCATGTAAAACAATAAAAGTTTTTGCGAATTTCGCTGTTGGTTTTAATAATATTGATATAGAAGAAGCAAAAAAGAGAAATATAGAAATATCAAATACACCTGGTACATCTGGAACAGCTGTAGCTGAGCACACTGTTGCATTAATGCTTTCATTAACAACAAGATTAGTGGAAGCCGATGAATATATGCGCCGTGGTAAATTCAAAGGTTGGGATCCAGATATATTTATAGGTACAGATATGAAGGGCAAGACAATTGGTTTAATCGGAGTAGGGGAGATAGGAACAAAAGTTGCAAAAATGCTTCATTATGGATTTGGTTCGAAGGTTATCTATAGTGATATTATAAAAAACGAAGAATTAGAAAAGATTGATGGGGTAAAAAAAATGGATACAAAAGATGTTCTAAAAAATGCAGATATTGTATCGTTACATGTTCCTTTGTTGCCAAGTACTTATCACCTTATAAACAAAGAAAGTATCTCAACTATGAAAAAAACATCTTTCCTTATAAACACATCTCGTGGTCCTGTAGTTGATGAAAAAGCACTGGTTTGGGCTCTTAAAAAAGATATTATTCGTGGAGCCGGAATTGATGTCTTCGAATTTGAACCAAAATTAGCAAAAGGATTAACTAAATTACCAGATGTCATAATAACACCACATATAGCATCAGCTAGGCAGTCTGCTCGAGATATGATGTCAGAAATTGCAGTAAAAAATATAATCTCTGCGTTGGAAACAGGCAAAGTAATAAATAGTGTTATAAAATAAGACTTATTATAATTGTGTGCAAAACTTGATTGCGTATTAATTATGAAGATAATATAATTAAATATATGGAAAAAAATAATTTTTTAAAGAAGTTCTATTTTATTATAATATTATTATTAATAGTAGTTGGAGTTACTAATTTAGTCGAAGCAAAACAAGCAACAAATTCAATAACCGTCGAAATTGATGAGGATAAGAGTAATCAAAACAATAAAGAGATTAATCAAAATGAAAACAGAAATAGAGTTCAAACTCTAAAAGATGAAACAAATGATCAAGTAGGAGCTATTAGACAAGAAAGCAAAGAACGCATACAAGCAATGGTTGAGACAGCCAAGCAAGCTAGATCAGAATTTGTAAATGAAGTTAAAACAATAAGACAAGAAACTCTAACAAAAGCCGAAGAAGTTAAAGCTCAATTTAGAGAAGGATTAAATAAAATAAAAAACGAAGCAAAGAAAAATTCTACAGAGAAAATAATTAATTCTATAAATGAATTAAATATTAGATTAACCAAGCAATTATCAGATAAGATAAATCAAATAGAAAATGTAATTGTTGGTATAGAGTCTCGCATTATTAAAGGAGAAGAAAAAGGTCTTGATCTTGTAAAAGTTAAAGACTTATTAACAAAATCTAAAGGAGAAATATCAAAATCTAAAGATGCTATACTTTTGCAATCTCAAAAAATTTACACAGTAACTATTACAGATGAATCAACATTAAAAACTAAAACACAAGAAACTAGAAATCTATTTAAATCAGAAATCAAAATAGCTAGAGACAGTGTTGTTAAGGCTCACGAAGCAGTTCGTGACGCAGCCATTCTACTTGGAGAAATTTCTGATATAGATGACGAAGAAGCTGAAACTGAAGAAGAAAAAGTAATCGTAGAATAATAATTATTAATATTAATAAAATAAAAATATGGAAGAAAATAAAAAAAACAAATCTAATATTTCAATAATAATTATCGTATTGATTGCTTTAATTATACTCATAATATTAAAAAATAGTATTTTCAATAAAAATACTAAAGAGATTACAGAAGAACAAATAAATAATGCTAAAATAGAAGAAGCTATACAAAAAGATAACACTGAAGACATTAAAAAGAATATTGATGAAATAACAATAGAAGACATAACAGACTTAGAAATGGATTCTATTGATAAAGAAATTGATACCTTGTAATTATATAAAGATTTATAAACTAAAAGCCGGAATATCCGGTTTTTAGTTTGCTTAAATTAAAAATGTTATAATAAATGTATGGAACCACTTGCTTCAAAAATTAGACCCAAAAATCTTAAAGAATTTGTAGGACAAGAACACTTAGTTGGTAAAGATAAACCTCTAAAAATTGCTATCGACAAAAAACATCTTTTTTCTTTTATATTATGGGGACCTCCTGGGGTTGGAAAAACAACTTTAGCTAAAATATATGCTCAATCATTAAATGCTGATTATTATGAATTATCAGCTGTTTCTGCTGGTAAAGATGATATAAAAAAGATATTAGATAATTCAGAAAAGAAAGGAACAGGGGAGTTATTTGGCCCTAAAATATTATTTTTAGATGAAATACATAGATTCAACAAAGCCCAACAAGACTTTCTTTTACCATATGTTGAAAGTGGTAGATTAACCTTAATTGGAGCGACTACGGAGAACCCAAGCTTCGAGGTTATACCTGCTTTACTTTCTAGGTGTAGAGTTTTTGTACTTAATGAACTAAAAGATAAAGAGATAAAAAAAATTTTAAAAAATACAGGTTATAATCTTGATAGAGATACAACAAATTGGCTTATATCAATGTCTCTCGGTGATGCAAGACAAGCTATAACAATGATAGAAAACACCATTTCTCTCTATAAAAAAATTACAGTTGAAACATTAAAGAATACCTTGCAATCAAAATTCCTTCGTTATGATAAAAAAGGAAGCGAACATCATGATACTATAAGTGCTTTTATTAAAAGTATGCGTGCGTCCCAACCAGACCCCACATTATACTATTTGTCAAGGATGCTAGAGTCTGGTGAAGATCCAAAATTTATAGCCAGAAGAATGATAATTTTTGCTGCTGAAGATATTGGACTTGCTCAACCAACAGCTCAAGTCGTTGCAAATGGTGTATTTAGAGCTGTAGAGGTCGTAGGAATGCCTGAATGTGCAGAAAATCTAGCCTTTGGTTCTGTATACTTAGCTTTAGCCAAGAAAGACCGTAGTTCTTATAATGCATATCTTAAAGCAAAGGAAGATGTCGTAAGATATGGGAATCTACCTATACCAATGTCTATAAGAAATGCACCTACAAAATTAATGAAGGATTTAGGATATGGGGAGGGCTATGATAAATACACAAGTAAAAACCTAATGCCAGATAAATTAAAGGGAAGAAAATATTTTAAATATAATAAAGTGTCGTAAAATTGGATTGTGTGTACATTAATTTTTAATTTTTAAGTAAATTAATGACGCAAAAGATATATTGTGCGACGTTATTATATAAAAATTATCTATAAGAATATACAGCTTTTACTACTTCCCTAAGTTGTAATTCCCAAATAAATTATTTGTAACTAGATACACAAGCATTAAAAGAATTAACTTGTTTATTATATAAATTTATTTTTTCTTTTGTTTCTTTAATTAAATTATTATATAAATCAATATCATTATTATATTCTTTTATCTCTGATCTTTTAGATCTACCCCTTTCTATATCCTTCTCAAGAATAATCCTTTTTGTAGATAATTCATTTTCAAGTAATTCTATCTTATTTCTATCCTCATATATCAAATTATGCAAATTTTCATCAATCTTTGGACAAACACCCCTTAAAACACCAAAATGTTGTACAGCCATCCAGACATTTTTACCCTCAAAAACTCCCTTAGAAACCGCTACCCCAATTTCTCTATATTTATCATTTAAGATATTTGCTCGATGCCCAGGACTATTCATCCATGCTTCTACGAGAGCTTCTTCATTTTTAAAATTACCCATTGCTAAGTTTTCACCAACTATAATATATTCATAATTATAAAAATCAGCTAAATTCGTAACACCAAAATTATCTGGAGAGATATGGTCAAAATATTGTTCACTAAACATATCTCTTATTTTTTCTTCAGCCATCTTATCGAGTAAAATATTCTCTGTTAAAGAATTTTTTATCCCATTTTTTTCTCTATAAATATTAGTTAAATTTATAACCTTTATCTTATCTAAAAATATATCCTTACTATTAATATACCTATCATCAGTAACTCTAAGTGGGCCAGATAGATCTACTTTACTATCAGAAACAAGTTCTTCTCCCCCGTTCAAACTTTTTATTTCTTTTATATCTTTATTTATAAAATTGTTTCTAATAATAAAAAAAGACAATAGAACGAAAAAAGATATTAATGTTATATAAAAATTTTTATTACTCATTTTATTTATTCTTTACAAGAAGAAGATAAACTTAAACCATATTTCTCTGCATCCTCTTTACTAGCAAACCAAATCTTATTCTCTTCTTTTATCCGACTAGATAAAGCACAAGAAATACTATAATATAATTTACCGTTTTTCGAAGCAACATATTTCTTTGCCTTATTGTCTATAACTTCAGATGAAATATCATTATTAATGTCTACTATGCTATAAAAACCATTGTCTTCTCTATATTCTGGTATTTTATCTTTTAAAACAGATAATTTTCCTAAGAAAAAGGAAATTAACCCAACTAAAATAATTATAAATACATAAATAATGGTTTCTCTTTCTTTAATTATCAATCTATTGATTTTATTAATAAAATTGGTTATAATCATACTTACTTGATTATAAATAATAAATTAGTTAATAGCTAGTAAATAACATTATATGGCACATAGGAAAGCCGGCGGAACGGCGAAAAACTTAAGAGATTCCCAACCAAAATATTTAGGAACAAAACTTTATGCTGGAGAAAAAGCTAAGGCTGGTTCTGTTATTGTTCGCCAACGTGGAACAAAAATCTTACCTGGTAATAACGTAGGTCTTGGTAAAGACCATACACTTTTTGCCCTAAAAGAAGGTACAGTTAAATTTGGAACAAAAAGAAAGGTTAATTTCAATAAAACAACTTCTGTTAAAAAAGTAGTTAACATAATCTAAATTAAAAATCCTCATCAATTGATGAGGATTTTTAATAATACTTTAAATTTAAATAGCTTCTACTATAACTTCACACTCCCCTTTCATATCGCCTTTTTTGATTAAAACCTTGTGTGATCCAATATTTTTTATATTTTCCATTATAAGAGATTTTTCTTCTATCTCAATACCCGTATCTTTTTTTATAGCATCTATAATATCTTTTTGAGAAACAGCTTTAAATAAATGCCCCTTTTCATTAGTTTTAGCTTTTATAACAACAGATTTATTGTTAATAGAAGAAACTAGTTCTTTAAAAATTTTAATTTCTTCTTGTCTTTTTCTTTCCATCTTATTCTTCATATCATTAAGCTTTGCAAGCTCATTTTTAGTAGCAAGAATAGCAAGACCTTTTGATATAAGAACATTCTCAGCATATCCATCTTTAAAATCTTTAACATCATACCTATTCCCGACCTTGGGAATATCAGTAAGTAAAATAACTTTCATAAAAATTTATTATTTAGCTAATAAAATTTCGACAGCTTTTTCTAATTGAGGATCTAATTTATTTTTAATATCATTTTCTGTAATAATAACTTTATAATCTGGTTCGAGACCTTGCAATGAAATAGAATTACCATTTGGAGTTAGCCAATTTGCTACTGTTACTTTTATAGAAGTATCCTCGGTAATTTTTACAAGTTCTTGGACAGAACCCTTACCGTAAGTTTTATCTCCCACAAGAGTAGCTACTCCATGCTCACGTAAAGCACCAGCTAATATCTCTGAAGCAGAAGCTGATCCTCCATCTACCAATACAACAATACCTAAGTTTTTGTTAAACAATCTTGGACCACGGCTTCTATATATTTTATCTTTTCTTACATCTCCAAAATCTTCTTTTAGAATAGTTTCTCCTTCATCTATAAACCAAGAACCTATAGTAACTGCTGCCTCTAAATATCCACCGGGGTTACCTCTTAAATCAATAATTAATTTATTAGATTTTGACTTAATAAATTCAACAAGAGCATCCCTAAACAATGAAGGTGAATTTTCTGAAAAACTATACAAACTTATTACAAACACGCCATCATTTCTTAATTTTGCATCAATTGTTGGTATCTGAACTCTATCTCTTGTAATAGATATTTCTCTTGTTTTATTCTCCCCTACACGAACAATAGTAAGTACGACAGTAGTTCCTCTTGGTCCACGAATAAGTTCCACTGCTTTATTCTCAGAAATATTTTCAGTTGAAATATTATCTATTTTTAAAACCTTATCTCCAGGTTTCAAACCAGCATTCCAAGCTGGAGTGTCTTTAAGTGGAGCTATTATAGTTAAAACCTTATCTTTTATTCCAATTTCTGCTCCAATACCCTCAAATGAGCCTAAGACCTCTTCTTTAAATGCCTTATCTTCTTCAGGTGGAAAGAAAACTGTGTAGGGATCATTTAAAGATGAAGCGAGCCCAGATATTGCTCCCCAAATTCTTTCATCGTCAGAAGTTTTGTCGCTATAGATAGATTTTTCATTAAGAACATTCCAAGCTTTCCAAAAAATACTAAAGTCTGCTGTTGTGTTGGTTTGTGGTTGTTTATTAATTACAGAACCAACCTTATCTATATCTGATCGATGGTAATAACCTATATAAATACCAATACTTAAAATAGCTCCAATTATAACAAGTGAAGTTAAAACATAAATAACTAAATTAGATAATTTAAACTTTTTTAAACTTGAAAAAAAATTTTTATTAATATTAAATATTTTTATTTTTGAAATTTTCATAATATATTTTTATTCTTCAGAAGGTCCCAAAAGAGCTTCTTTTGTATATCTATTGCTTGGATCCCAAAGCATCCAAGAATCAATACCATTATCGTAAACAGCCTTAATTTGAGCTCTTATCATATCCTTAGTATATGTTGCCCCTAAATCAAAATCTTGTAACCATGGCCTAATCTCAGCTATTTTAGAGACACTTAGGAGCATTCCCTTGGCAATTCCACTCTCCAAAGCCCTATCTATAACCTCATATGGATATAGAGCTGGATTTGTATAACCAGCGTGACCTTTTGGATAATGAGATGGGTATACCATAGGGCATAAATAATCAAAATAAGGTAAAGCTCTTTCCCATACTTGGCCTATACCCATATCATCCCAAGCTTCAGTTGTTAGACCAAAAACATCTCCAGAAATAGGAATATCATTTTCTTTTTTAATTTCGGAAGATAAATATTTAAAGAATAACTCAATATTATCTGCACGAGTCATACCTTCTTTTAAATTATAATTTATATCTTTAATATTCCCATCAGATGGATATCTTATATAATCAAAATTTATCTCATCAAAACCTACATCATAAGATTCCTTAGCAATTCTTAAAGTATAATCCCATACTTCTTGACTCGTTGGATCAAGGAATGATAAACCTTTTTTATCTTTCCAAACACCACCATCACTTAGTTTCTTCACAGCCCACTCTGGTTTTAATTTAGTAAGATACGGGTCTTGAAAAACAGAAATTCTGCCTATTATATATATACCCTTAGAATGTAAAAGTGATGTAATCTCACGAATATTTTTAATACGTTTTTCTACACTACCTATCTCTTTAACAAGAGGATCATTCATTTCAAAAGCAACTCTCCCTGTTGAATCTTTAATATCAATAACAACTGCATTTAGCTCTGTCTCATCTATCATTTTAAGAAGAGAGTTACGAAAATCTTTTGAACCAGCAACCCAAGATGACATATATAAAGCCTTTACCTTAAGAGGAGTCCCCATGTGGGTAACGGGTATTTCTAATTCCTTGTTTATTAACTCTTCTTTATCTGCAGATTCTGCTAGTTTTTGGTAATCAAATATTTCTACTTCTGTATTTTTAGTATTATTTAAATCATACTCAACTTTATTTACAGCAATTGGATATATTTCAGGTAATAAAAAATAAATAACCCCTCCAGATAAAACTAAAATGAGGATAATAATTAAGAAATTTTTCTTGTGTATTTTTTTAAAAGACATATTTTATTTGTTAATATCTATATTATCAACGAAAGTCTTACTGCGTTCAGAATTATTGGCAATACGAATCTTTACTTCAAGATAAAACAAATAAGAAACATACATAATTAAAAACCCTGTAATAACAAATAGAACTTTCCTCCAAGAATTTGGAAAACCTAAAAATGGTAAAATCATTACCCATAAACCTATAATAAATAAAGTTTTTTCTTTTCTCATTATCTTATTATATCTTATTTATTTAGGCTCCACAATAACCACGAATTCACCTTTTTGTTTTTCTTTATTTTCTAAAAAATAATTCAGCAATTCTTCTGCTTTACCTGAAACAAATTGCTCAAATTGTTTTGTTAATTCCCTACCAATAACAATATTTTTGTTAGGAGAATATATTTTCAAAGACTCAAGTGTTTTAATTATACGGTGAGTTGACTCGTAAAAAACATTTACTCTCTTTGAAGAAGCTATTTCTTTAAAGAGAGTTTCTCTGCCCTTTTTATGTGGCAAAAAACCCAAAAAAATAAATTCTGCAGAAGACACCCCGCTTGCACAAAGTGCTGTAACTAGTGCACTTGGACCAGGTATAGGAACAATTTTTGCATCTTTACCAAATGCTTTACGAATATTTGAAATAAGCATAACTCCTGGATCAGATATCGTTGGTGTACCTGCATCAGAAACCAGAGCAACATCTTTCCCGTCTTTAAGCATATTTATGATTCTTGATTCTCTTCCATCTGTAGCATGAGCATTGTAACTCATTGTAAGATTAGAAATACTGTATTTTTCAAGTAAAACTTTAGTTGTTCTTGTATCTTCACACAATACAACATCAACTTCTTTAAGAATACGAAGAGCTCGAAGAGTAATATCTTCCAAATTTCCTATCGGTGTCGCAACTATATATAAAGTCCCTAAGTCTTCCATAATTTTATTATAACACAAAAAAGGTGCTGACTTAGAGCCAGCACCTTCTCCTATAGATTAGTTTTATCCTAATTTCTTCTTTTTAGGGAATATACTCCTTATCAGAGCTCCCGCAAAAAACAAAGTTACTAATGTTACGATTGCAAAGAAAATCGCAACGATTAAGTCTTTGTTAAATTCCTTAAAAACAATGCTACCAGTATAAATACTAATAGCAAGACAACAAAAAGAAAAAGAAATTTTCTCTATTGTTTTCATGGTCATTGGTTTTGGTTACAAAAAAATTCTATCTAAAAAAGAATTTAGAACCATTGCATTCTCATTAAATGCTTGTTTTATTCTTCTAAAGAAGGTGTTCTTCTTTTTAGATTCCAACATCGTAAAAAACAATGTGGAAATTACCATAATAATCCAAATTACACAAAAGAAATAAAATTCTTTTTTCTTTTGTAAAAAAATGGTTAAAGTAACCATTGAATTAAATCCCGCTATAAAAGTTCCTAGAACAATCAGAGCGTTGACTGTTTTTCTTTTCATAGATCTAAGGTTTTGGTTAGTATGAATAAATGACTTATACAAATCAACTATTCATACTAACTAAAATCTTATCTTCTATTAAATTATATCATTTTAGGATAGAAATGTCAATAGCATAAAAACTAAAATTCTATTTTTACTCCATTAGAATATATCTCAATTCCTTTTATATTTGGGTATTGCGTTAAAGTATCATTTAAAACACTTATCAAATGGCTTATTTGACAACTAGAAAGCCCCCCTTCATTTTTAAGTGAAACTGATATCTTAGCAATACCATCTACTATCTTTACAGATTCATAAAATCCGAACCATGACAATTCATCTCCAAAAAGAATCTCTAAAGAATTATCTACCAAAGAAAGAGTTTTAGGAATTTTATATTCTACTTTTTTTGTAATACCACAATCTCTAGTTTCTGCTTCTTCTTTATCTTGAATATATAAATAAAGACTAATTGTCTCCTCTTCTATATTTAAATCTTTTTCTATATTTTGAACACTATTATTTTTCAAAAAAGAATGAGAAGCAAAAGACAAAGCTCCTAATATAATAATTGCTATAATTTTTTTTTGAATTTTTACCATAATTTATGTGTGACCCTACAGAGAATCGAACTCTGATTACCGCCTTGAGAAGGCGATGTCC
>CAZUUH010000002.1:0-43426 GCA_964623415.1 uncultured Candidatus Saccharibacteria bacterium
GACCTTCGCTTTAGTTATGCTTTGACATAACCTATATTTTTAACTTGAGCCGCTTCTCAGACTCGAACTGAGGACCTTCGCTTTACAAAAGCGTTGCTCTACCAACTGAGCTAAAGCGGCGTATAATTAATTATTGTTTTTCTTCGTTTTCTCTTATAATCTTCTCTTTCATGTGCTTTATTTTGAATTTAGATTCAATTATAGCTTTTTTAAAGAAGGTTATTTTTGAATTTTTGTTAGCAGAATCATTTTTACCAAAGAATTTAATTATTTTTGGTGAATTATCTTTTATCCATTTTTTTATTTTTGTCTGAAGAATAAACCAATATTTAACAATAATTAATACAACCCATTGGATTATATGTTTTGTTAAATATAACATAATTTTTTCTGTCTGTCTAAAATATATTTTAGGTAAAAGACTTCTTTGTGACTCTATCTCAATATTTACTTTACCTGTTTTTATCTGCCATGCTCTAAATTTGATCATTACAGATAATGATATTATTGATATAAGAAAAACAATAATTAATATAGTCATATTTTTACTTTATGAATTCACAAACAAATGAATCTAATTTTGCTCCGTTGTTACTTAAAAGTTTTTCAATAGTAATATCAGGATTTTTAATATAATTTTGATCAAGAAGTGTGATCTCTTTGAAGTATGAATTTATTTTTCCTTCAAGAATTTTATTTTTTACTTCTTGTGGTTTATCTAATAGAGCAACTTCTTTTTCGTAAACCTCAATAACTTTTTTCTTATCTGCATCTGTAATATCTTCTTTTGAAGTAAATTCTGGCTTCATTGCTGCTATGTGCATAGCGATATCTTTTGCTAAATCTTTATTGCCAGAAGAGAGGGAGACAATAACAGCATTTTTACCATTATGAATATAGCTTCCTAAAATCTTCCCATTTATTTCATTAACCTTACCAAGCTCTATTTTTTCTCCAACTTTTTGAATAATTTCATTTATTAAAGATTCAGATTGTGTTTTCATTGTCTCAATTCCTTCGTTTGAAGCAATTTCCACAAGCCTATTAGCTAGATCTATGAAATCTGCATTTTTTGCAACGAAATCTGTCTCTGTATGCAATATTAAAAGTATCGCTTTTTCATTATTTTCTTTAATTACAATTATTCCATCTTTTGCATTACGATCAGCTTTTTTCATTGCTATACTACTAGATTTATTTTTTAGAATGATGAGAGCCTTTTCCATATCACCAACAGCTTCTTCTAATGCATTTTTGCACTGCATAACAGAGACACCTGTTCTATCTCTTAATTCTTTTACTAATTCAGTTGTTATTTTTATAGACATATTTTAATATAAAAGTTTTAATTATACTTATTTACTACTTACACCCTTTGAACCGTTTTCCCAAGCTTCTTTAAATTTAGATAAAAAGAATGAGATACTTGAAAGTGATGCATCGTTTGCGACAACAGGGTATTCTACTTGTTTTAGGTTACAGTCAGTATTAAGAATTGAAATTATTGGTAAGTTCATTTTTTGAGATTCAATTACAGCCATTTGTTCTTTCTTTGGGTCAATAATGAAAATTGCATCTGGAATACGACTGATACCTGTTAAACCTTGAAAGTTTTTAGTCATATCTTCCATTTCTTTACCGATTAGAAGTCTTTCCTTTTTGGTGTACTTATCAAAACCACCATTTTCTTTTTGGGTTCTAAGATCTAAAAGTTTTGTAATCCTTTTTTTAATTTCAGAGAAGTTTGTGAGAATTCCTCCAACCCAACGCTCAGAAACATAAGGCATACCAAGAGATAACGCGGTTTCTGTTATTTGTTGTTTCGCTTCTGGTTTTGTACCAACAAAAAGAATTGTTTTACCTGTTGAAGCAAGCTTACTTGCGTACTCTAAAGCTTTATCTAAAAGATACTCTGTCTTTTCTATATTTATAATATCTACTCCACTCTTTGTTCCAAAGATATATGGAGTTGTTGATGGATGCCTTCGGCTTTTTGAATAACCGTAATGCGCTCCTGACATAAACATTTCTTCTGCAATATTTTTTGAAATCATATCTATATCCCCTTAGGGATTGATTAATTATAATAAAACTATCCGTTTTTAAGCATTTCAGCTTGCCACATCGTCTAGTGATGAGACTCACAATCTGTCTCAAACAGTGTGAATTTACAAGGAACTTTAAAGAAAAAGCTCCTCACGGAAAGTTGCTATATAATAACAGAAAAATCATTATTTTGCAATATGCTATCTTTGACTAGGGCTAGTTTTTAGGGTAAGATAATATTATATGAGGCAATCACAATTGTTTACTAAAACTAAGAAAGAAAATCCTTCTGATGAGCAGGCCCTTAATGCTGAGTTACTAATAAAAGCTGGTTATGTTAATAAGGAAATGGCTGGAGTCTATTCCTTTTTACCTCTTGGGCTTAGGGTTTTAAATAAAATAGAGAATATTATTAGAGATGAAATGAATAAAATTGGTGGGTTAGAAATGAGAACTTCTGTTTTCCAAAATAAGGATGTATGGGAAAAATCTGGTAGGTGGGATGACAAAGAGGTTGATGTTTGGTTTAAAACTAAATTAGCTAATGGTTCTACTGTGGGTTTATCTTTCACAAATGAAGAAGCTTATTCAAATATATTAAAACAATATATAAATTCATATAAAGATTTACCGATTTATGCTTATGATTTTAAAAGTATTTTTAGAAACGAAGTAAGAAGTAAATCTGGGCTTTTAAGGGGTCGTGAATTTTACTGGAAAGCTATGTATTCTTTTTCTAGAGATGATGAAGAACACAATCTTTTTTATGAAAAAGCCAAAGAAGCTTATAGAAATATTTTTAAAAGAGTTGGAATAGGGCACCTGACTTATTTGACTTTTGCTTCAGGTGGTAGTTTTTCTAAATATTCTCACGAATTTCAAGCTATAACTTCTGCTGGAGAAGATACAATATATCTTGATGAGGATAAAGGTATAGCTGTAAATAAAGAGGTTTACGAAGATGAAATTCTAAAGAATCTTTCTTTAGATAAAGATAAATTAATTGAAAAAAAGGCAATTGAAGTTGCTAATATTTTTTCTTTGGGTACAAAATTTTCGGCTCCTTTTGATTTGAAATATAGAAATGAAAAAGGAGAAGATAAAGATGTGATTATGGGTTCTTATGGTCTTGGGCTTAGTAGATTAATGGGTACAGTTGTAGAGGTTTTGTCTGATGATAAAGGCATAATTTGGCCAGAAAGTATAGCACCATTTAAAGTTCATTTATTGTCTTTAGGAGATGAAGAAGAATTTATTTCAAAAGCAGATAAATTATATGAAATTTTAATTTCTTCTGGTATTGAAGTTTTATATGATGATAGGATTTCTTTGAGTGCTGGAGAAAAATTTGCTGATTCTGATTTAATAGGTATCCCTTATAGGATTGTTGTTTCTAAACGCAGTATTTCTGATGGAGGTTACGAATTAAAGAAAAGAATTGAACAAAAAGGTCAAATTTTGAAAGAAGATGAATTGTTAAAAATATTACTAGAATCCAGTAATTAGAAAAGAACCTAAAAATGTTTAAAAAATTTTATCAAATGTTCTCAAACGATATCGGTATAGATTTAGGAACAGCGAATACGCTGGTCTATTTGAAGGGTCACGGTATTATCATAAATGAACCATCTGTTGTGGTTGTTAATCAAAAAACAGGGCAGATAGTTGCTATTGGTTCCGAGGCGAAACAAATGCTTGGAAGAACCCCTGGCCACGTGAGAGCCGTACGACCAATAGTTGATGGAGTTATTTCTGATTTTGAAATTACAGAAGAAATGATTTCTTATTTGATAAATAAAACAGAAAAAATTTCTAAAAAATTTATAAGACCAAGAGTAATAGTTGGAGTTCCGACAGGTGTAACAAATGTTGAAATTCGAGCGGTGGAAGATGCTGCTCGTTCTGCTGGAGCTAGAGAAGTTTATATTATTGAAGAACCAATGGCTGCTGCTATAGGTATAAGATTGCCGATTAAAGATGCTGTCGGTTCAATAATTGTAGATATAGGAGGTGGAACAACAGATGTAGCTGTCATATCTCTTTCTGGTGTTGTTTGTTCAAAGAATTTAAAAATCGCTGGTGATCTTTTTAATTTAAATATTATCAATTACATGAAAGATGAATTTAAGCTTTTAATTGGTGAGAGAACAGCTGAAAATATTAAAATAGCTATAGGTAGTGTATTGGAAAATGATGAACCATTAGAAGCTGAAGTTCGTGGACGTGATCTAGTTACAGGATTACCAAGGCAGGTTATTGTTACTGATTCAGATATTAGAGAAGCAATAATGCCTTCGATTCTAAGTCTTATTGATGGGATTAAAGAAGTTCTTGAAACAACTCCTCCAGAATTATTATCAGATATTATTCACAAAGGGTTAATTCTCTCTGGTGGGGGTTCCTTATTTAAAGGGTTTGATGTTATGTTACAAAAAGTTCTCAAGATACCAGTTTATATGGCTGAAGATCCTCTTACAGCTGTTGCTCGTGGTACAGGAATAATATTTGATGATTTTGATACTTTTAAAGATGTTTTATTAACAACAGAAGATGCAGGGGCTCCTAGATAAAAACAAAATAAACAAAAGGAAAAAAGGAATAAAAAGGATTCTGTTTTTTGTTTTTGTAGTTCTTATTTTTTATATGGGTGTTTCTGGTTTGGTTGGTGGAGTTTTTAATTTTATTGGTAAACCAGTTTGGTTTTTAAAAAATCAAGCTACATCTTTTTTTGAAAATATAGGTTATTTTTTTGATACTAAAAATTATCTATATAATGAGAATGAAAGGTTGTCAAAAGAAAATAATGTTTTAAGATTAGAAATGATAAATTATCAGATTTTAGAAGAAGAAAATAATGAATTAAAAAGTATTTTAAATAATTTACCAAAGAATAAAGAATTTATACTTTCTAATATTTTAAGTAAACCAAATATTTCACCATATGATAAAATAATTATAGATATTGGATCAATAAATGGAGTTTTTGACGGAGATAATATTTATGCAGAAGGTTTAATTCCTATTGGAACAGTTGAGAAGGTTTATGGTAATACATCCTTAGTTTCTTTATATTCTAACCCAGGAAGAAAAACAGAGGGTTTTTTAACTAATTCAAATGCAACTGTTACACTCGTAGGTCGTGGTGGTGGTAATTTTGAGATGGTGGTTCCAATAGAGTTGGAGATTGAAAAAGGTTCTATTGTTTATCTACCTGGAAATAATTTAATTTCAGTTGCTATTGTCCGTGAGATTACATCTCGAGAAACAGATCCATTTAAAAAGATAATTTTAAATTCTCCTGTAAATGTTCAAGATTTAAAATGGGTAGAAGTGGAAAAGAAATAAATGCAAAAATCAATAGAATTTAAAATTGAAAAAAGATTAGAAAACTCTATGGGTAGAGTTGGAGTAATAAAAACTCCTCATGGAGAAATCTTAACTCCATCTTTCGTGGTTGTTGGAACTAAGGGTACTGTAAAATCTTTAAATCCAGAGCAATTAAAAAATTCAAAAACACAAGTTGTACTTGGTAATACTTATCATTTATATCTGCAACCAGGAGATAAAATTGTATCTCAAGCTGGTGGAATTGGTAAGTTTATGAATTGGAGTGGTCCTACCATGACAGATTCTGGTGGTTTTCAGGTTTTTTCACTTGGAGCTGCTTATGGAAAAGAGATATCTAAAGTTTTAAAAATTACAGATCCCTCGTTACTTATTCCAGAACGTTTTGATGATAGTGATGCTCCTCGTCTTGCAAAAATAGGTCAAGATGGAGTTTCTTTTAAATCACATTTAGATGGATCTATGCATTATATAACTCCTGAAAAGTCAATTGAGATACAGCATAATCTTGGAGCTGATATTATTTTTGCTTTTGATGAATGCACATCTCCAGCTGAAGATTTACGATACCAAGAAGAAGCTCTTAGTCGTACCCATAATTGGGCAAAAAGATCACTTGAATATCATTTATCTAAAAATACAAATCAAGCTCTTTTTGGTATTGTTCAAGGTGGAAGAGATGAAAATTTAAGAAAGAAATCTGCAAAAGTTATTTCTGAAATAAATATTGATGGAAAATATTTTGATGGTTTTGGAATTGGTGGATCTTTTGCAAAAGAAGACATGAGTACCGCTGTAAAGTGGGTCAATGAGATTCTTCCAGAAGAAAAACCTCGTCATTTGCTTGGGATAGGAGAGCCAGAAGATTTATTTATGGGGGTAGAGAATGGGGTAGATTTATTTGATTGTGTTTTACCTACACGTCTTGGAAGAAATGGAACAATTTTTACCAAATATGGAAAAATATTAATTAAGAATAAAAAATATCGTGATGATTTTAATTCAATAGAACAAGATTGCGATTGTTATACTTGTAAGAATTATACTAGAGCTTATATTGCGCATCTTTTTCATGGTAATGAAATGCTTGCTGGAACACTCGCTTCAATACATAATGTTTATTTCATAAATAAGTTAGTTTCAGATATACGTAAAAGTATTTTGGATGATAAATTTTTTGAATTTAGAAAGGAATTTTTAGGAAAATATGCAAAATAAAATCTTTAAATTAAAGAGTGAATATAAGCCAGAAGGTGATCAGCCCAAGGCTATTTCGGAGTTGGTGAAAGGTTTAGAAAAGGGGTTAGAAAAGCAGACACTTCTTGGTGCTACAGGTACAGGTAAGACTTTTACTATTGCAAATGTTATAGAAAAGTTTAATAAACCAACTCTCGTAATAGCTCATAATAAAACTTTAGCAGCACAGCTTGCTCAAGAGTTTAAAGAGTTTTTTCCAGATGCTGCAGTTCATTATTTTGTGTCTTATTATGATTATTATCAACCAGAAGCTTATATGCCAGTGACGGATACGTATATAGAAAAGGATGCACAGATAAATAAAGAAATAGACAGATTAAGGCATGCTACTACACAGTCTCTTCTCACAAGGAAAGATGTTATTATTGTTGCATCAGTTTCTTGTATATATGGTTTAGGTAGTCCAGAGGAATATGAAAAAGTAAATTTAAGAATTGAAAATGGTATGAAGATAGACCGTACTGGTCTGATGCGAAAGCTTATAGAAATCCATTTTGAAAGAACTAATGCAGATTTATTTTCTGGTTCTTTTCGTTCTGTTGGTGGTAGGATTGAGATAATGCCAGTTTCAGAAACCTTTATTTATCATATAGAATTTGATGAAGGAAAAATAAAAAATATATTAAGAATAGACCCAGTTTCTTCAAAAGTTATAAGAGAGGAAGAAAATATTTTTATTTTTCCAACAAAACACTTTATAACCGAAAAAGATAAAATAGAAAAAGCGATTTCTAATATTAAAATAGAACTTAATGATCAACTTAAGATATTTAAAAAAGAAGATAAATTACTTGAAGCAGAAAGATTGAAAAGAAGAACAGGTTATGATTTAGCAATGATAAAAGAAATTGGATATTGTAATGGAATAGAAAATTATTCAAGGCATTTGTCAGGTAAGAAAGAAGGAGAAGCACCGGACACACTACTTTCATATTTTAAAGAAGATTTTTTAACTGTTATAGATGAATCTCATGTTACACTTCCTCAACTTTCAGGTATGTATGCTGGTGATGCTTCAAGGAAGAAAACTCTTGTAGAGTTTGGTTTTCGTTTGCCTTCAGCTCGGGATAATAGGCCACTCCGTAAAAGTGAGTTTGAGGAAAGAATAGGTCAAGTTATTTATGTTTCTGCTACCCCTGGTGAAGAAGAAAAAAGAGAAAGTAGCCAGATAGTAGAGCAGATAATTCGTCCTACTGGCCTTATAGATCCAGAAGTAATAGTAAGACCAGTATTAGCAAAAGGAAAGTACTTAGGACAGATACAAGATTTTATAGCTGAAGCAGAAAAAACAATTAAGAAAGGATATAGGGTCTTAGCTACAACGTTAACAAAGAAGATGGCAGAGGATCTTTCTGTTTATTTGAAGGATAAGGGACTTAATTCAGAGTATTTACATAGCGATATAAAAACAATAGAAAGAATACAGATTTTAACAAAATTTAGAAGAGGTGAGATAGATATATTGGTCGGGGTAAACTTATTGCGTGAAGGACTTGATCTTCCAGAAGTTGCATTAATTGGTATTTTAGATGCAGATAAAGCTGGATTTTTACGTTCAGAAACTTCTTTAATTCAAACAATAGGCAGAGCTGCAAGGAATAGCGAAGGAAGGGTTATCCTTTATGCAGATATTATGAATGATGCACTTTTAAGTGCCATAAGGGAAACAGATCGTCGTAGATCCATACAGATAACTTATAATAAAAAATATAATATAACCCCTAAAACAATAATTAAAAAAATAAAAGATATAACAGAAGAACTTGAAGATAAACATAGCAAGGCTGTAAATGTGGAACTTGATTTGGATATAAGATTATTTAATAAAATTTTTGATAAGAGCAAGAATAATGAAAACAAAAATGAAAATAATTCTATAAATAATCTTTTGCTTTCAGATGAGGAAAGAAATATAAAAGTTTATGAAAAGATTATTGGTATTAAAGAAAAAGAAATGAATAAAGCTGTGAAGGATTTGGACTTCGAAACTGCTGCTATACTCCGCGATGAAATTCTTGTTTTAAGAAATAAAATGAATAAATAATTATTTGTCAGTCCTTGTATTTTGTGTTATTATTCTGTTAGTTAAATATTGTATACCCCCTATATCTCTAATATAGGGTCTATATTTGTTATGAAGAAAGAAAACAATGATAAAATAATAATAAAAGGAGCCAAAACCCATAATTTAAAAAATATAAACCTTGAAATTCCAAGGAATAAAATGGTCGCTATTACGGGTGTATCTGGTTCTGGTAAATCTTCACTTGCTTTTGATACTATATTTGCTGAAGGTCAACGTCGTTATATTGAATCTCTTTCTGCTTATGCAAGACAATTTTTGAATCAAATGCCAAAACCAGAAGTTGATGAAATATCTGGTTTATCTCCTGCTATATCTATTGATCAAAAATCTCATTCGAATAACCCAAGGTCAACAGTTGCTACTATTACAGAAATATATGATTACCTTCGCGTTTTATATTCAAGAGTTGGACACCCACATTGTCCTTTATGTGGTAAAGAAATAAAAAAACTTACGAATGAAGAAATTTTTAATTTTACTTTAAATAAAATAGATAAGTACTCTTCTTTAAAAAATAAAAAAAAGATTAAAAATGTAGAATGGGATGAAACACCAATAATGATTTTTTCTCCTGTTGTTCGTGGAAGAAAAGGCGAATATTATCAATTACTTTATGATTTATTAAATAAGGGCTATTCAAAAGTTAGATTAGATGGTGATGTTAAAAATTTAAGAGAGAGAATTGATTTAAAAAGAAATAATGCTCATAACATAGAAGTTCTTATAGATAGTTTCGCGATGCATGAATTTAAAGATAGTAGAGATGATGCAAAAATGAGATTAAACGAAGGTATAGAAAGGTCTTTATCTGAATCAGATGGTTTAGTTATTATAAAAATAGATGAAGAAGAATTTTTAATGTCTTCAAAATTCTCTTGTCCAGTTGATGGTTTTTCTTTTCCAGAGATAGAACCACGATTATTTTCTTTCAATTCTCCTTATGGAGCTTGTTCCTCTTGTAATGGTCTTGGAACTAAATATTTTGGAGGCACAGAAGTTTGTGAAGAATGTAATGGAGCTAGATTGAGGAAAGAAGCTTTAAATGTTTTTCTTTATTCAGATTATAAGGACAATGATAAAAAGTTAGATTATTTTAATATTGTTAGATTGACTAGTTTAACCATAGAACAATTAGTAGATTTTTTTATTGGAATTAAATTTACAGAACAAGAAAAAGAAATATCTGCTCCTCTTATAAAAGAGATAGAATCAAGAATTCAATTTTTATTGAATGTGGGATTAAATTATTTATCACTTAACAGAAAAGCAAATACTTTATCCGGAGGTGAAGCTCAAAGAATTCGTTTAGCTTCTCAGCTTGGGTCAAGACTTGTGGGAGCTTTATATGTACTTGATGAACCAACTATTGGTCTTCATCAAAGAGATAATGACAAGCTTATAAAAACATTAGAAGATTTAAGAGATTTAGGTAATAGTATTTTGATCGTTGAACATGATGAGGATACTATTTTTGCTTCTGATTATATTGTTGATATTGGACATGGAGCCGGGGTTCATGGTGGTAAGGTTATTGTTTCTGATTATTTAGATAAATTACTTGATGCTCCTAAAAATATTTCAGGTTCAAGAACCCTATCTTATTTAAGGGGAGAAATTAAAATAGAGACTCCTGAAAAAAGAAGAACTAATGATAAGGGTAGCTTAAAGATTATTGGTGGAAAAATATTTAATATTAAAAATCTTAATATAGAGATTCCTCTTGGTAAATTTATAACAATTACTGGTGTTTCTGGTTCTGGTAAAAGCTCTTTTATGTATGAGATTTTATATAAAAATCTTCAAGCCAAATTAGAAAGGAAACACAGAACTGCAAAAATATATAATTGTGCTTCTTTTTCTGGGGCAGAATATCTTTCTCGTGTTGTTCTTATCGACCAATCTCCGATAGGTAGAACTCCTAGATCAAATATAGCTACGTATACAGGTGCTTTTAACCACATACGTGAACTTTTTTCTGTTACAGAAGAAGCAAAATTACGTGGTTGGAAGCCCAATAGATTTTCTTTTAACGTAAGAGGGGGGCGTTGTGAGGCTTGTGAGGGTAATGGAGAAATAGCAGTTGAAATGCATTTTCTTCCTACTGTTTATGTAACTTGTGATGTTTGTATGGGTAAACGTTTTGATAAGGAAACATTATCAATAAAATATAAAAATAAAAATATTCACGATGTTCTTCAGATGACCGTTGAAGAGGGTTTAAAATTTTTTGAAGATATTCCAGCAATTTATGATAGACTAAAGACACTTGTTGATGTGGGTCTTTCTTATGTAAAGCTTGGGCAATCAGCTACTACTTTATCTGGAGGTGAAGCACAAAGAGTAAAAATTTCATCTGAATTATATCGCCCAAATCTTGAAAAGACCATATATCTTCTTGATGAACCAACAATTGGTTTACATTACGATGATGTTGCTAAGCTTTTAGATGTTCTTAATAAATTGATAGACAAAGGAGGTAATACTGTTGTTTTAATTGAACACAATATGGATATAATTAAATCATCTGATTATATTATAGATATAGGTCCAGAAGGTGGTTTCTTGGGAGGAGAGATTGTTGCAAAAGGAACCCCAGAGCAGATTGCAAATACACAAAAAAGCTATACTGGTAAATATCTTAAAAAAGTTTTACGTAAGAAATAAATTTTATGAATAAAAATTTTCTTAAAAAATTAAATATTCCTAATAATCCTGGAGTATATTTTTTCAAGAAGGGGGAGAAGATTCTTTATATAGGTAAAGCTACTTCTTTGCGCTCTAGGATTAAAAGCTATTTTAATAAAAATGTTATTACTAGTCGCGGAGAAATGATATTAGAAATGATTTTTAAGGCAGATAATTTAAAATGGGAAAAAACAGATAGTGTGCTAGAAGCTATAATTCTTGAGGCTAGTTTAATAAAAAAATATCAACCTAAATATAATACAAAAGAAAAAGATAATAAGTCTTGGAATTATGTCTGTATAACAAAAGATGAAATTCCGAGAGTTACAATACAAAGAGCCAGGAACTTAAACAAGAAGAAATATAGTTCGATTTTTGGTCCATTTGTAAATGGAACTCTTTTAAGAGAGGCTATGAAAATAATTCGTCCAATTTTTCCTTATTTTGATGATGATTCACTTAGAAAAAATAATAAAGAATTTTATAAACAAATAGGTCTAGTTCCGGTTGATTCTTATAAAAATAATATAAAAAATTTTAAGTTATTTTTTCAGAGTAAAAAGAAAAATATTCTTGTTAATCTTAAAAAAGAGATGATGATTTTTGCAAAAAAGAAAGAATTTGAAAAAGCAAATGAAGTAAAGAAAAGAATATTTGCATTAAATCATATAAACGATGTTTTTCTTATAAAAAATGAAATTTTATCAAATTTAGGTAAAAATGATTTCAGGATAGAAGCTTATGATGTAGCTCATATGTTTGGGAAAAATATGGTAGGAGTAATGACTGTTATAGAGAATGGAGAAGTTAACAAAAAAGAATATAGAAAATTTATAATAAAGACCCAAAATAAAGCAAACGATACTGGAGCATTAGAAGAAATATTTTATCGTAGATTTAGGCATACGGAATGGAGATTGCCGAATATAATTGTTGTTGACGGTGGAATACAGCAGTGGAATAAAGCTAGATCTATACAAAAAAAGAATATTTTTTCAGAATCTAACATAACAATTGTTTCTGTGTTAAAAGACAATAAGCATAAACCAAAAGCTATTTTAGGTGATGAAAAAATAATTAAAAAATATAAAAAAGAAATATTACTTGCAAATAATGAATCACATAGATTCGCTATAACTTTTCATAAGAAAAAGAGAGATAAAAATTTTTTAAATATGGTATAATTTATTTATGATTAGAGTTGGTGTAATTAGGGGTGGCTTAAGTAATGAATATAAAGTTTCTTTACTTTCAGGAGCTTCTGTTTTAAAAGAATTAATAAAAGAGCCACTTTGTAATAAGTATAAAGCTATTGATATTTATATTGATAAAGATAATGTTTGGCATATAAATGGAGTACCTTCTTCTCTTGATATAATATCTAAAGAAGTTGATGTTATTTTTAATGCGTTACATGGTGATTTTGGAGAAGATGGTGTAGTCCAAGAATTACTTGAAAATTATAAAATTCCGTATACTGGTTCTGGTCCAATTGAATCAGCATTAGGATATAATAAAATTTTATCTAAAGATCAATTTAATAAATTGAATATAAAAACTCCAAGACATATTTTATTTCCTGTATATCAAAAAGATTTTGATGGTTCGCTTGATAAGTATGCTAGAGAAAAAGCAAGCGAAGTTTTTAATAAACTTCCTCCACCATGGATTGTAAAACCTTTAACAGGGGGTTCTTCAATGGGTATCCATGTATGTAAAACATTTGATTCTCTTGTTAGTGCTTTCAATTTGGGTGTTAATCAAAATGTGAGTGTTATAGTAGAAGAATTTATTGAGGGCAAAGAAGCCACTGTTGGGGTAATTGATAATTTTAGGGGTAAAGATTTGTATACTCTTCCGCCAGTTGAAATAAGAATACCAAAAACAAGCTCTTTTTTTGATAATGATGCTAAATATAATGGTAAGTCAGAAGAGATATGTCCTGGATGTTTTTCTGAAGAAGAAAAAATAGAATTAGAAAGACTAGCATCTTTTATACATAAGGGTTTAGGATTGAGACATTATTCTAGAAGTGATTTTATTGTTCATCCTAAAAAGGGAGTATATGCGCTTGAGGTAAATACTTTACCTGGATTAACTACAGAATCATTATTACCGAAGTCTATTTCAGCTATTGGTTTAAATTTATCAGATTTTATTGAGCATATTATTAATCTTACTTTAAATAAATAATTTTTTATTTGCAAAAAAGGTTTTTTATTTGTATTATTATAAAAGTATTATGAAAATTTCGATTTTAGGTTATGGTTCTTTTGGTGAAGCAATAGCTTCACGTTTAATTTTAAGAGGTCATTCTATTATTAAAGAAAAAGTCGAAGAAGATTCAGATATTATTTTGGTTTCTGTACCATCTCATGCAGTTAAAGAAGTATTGTTGTCTCATAAAAATAAAATTCTTGGTAAGAAAATTATTATTTGTTCAAAAGGTTTAGACGAAAGTGGAAGTTTGTTTTCTGATATTTTAAACAAAGAACTTCCAAATAATTTAATATATTTCTTATATGGTCCAACAATTGCAGAGGAATTAAAAAATAATGAATTTTCTGTGATGCTTTTGTCAGGGGCAGAGGGTAAAGAAGAATTAAAAAGACAATTAGAGTCTGATAATTTTAAAATAATAATTTCTGAAGATTACATAGGGCTTCAAGTAGCATCAGCATTGAAGAATATAGTAGGTATTTTAATTGGTATTATAGAGGGGTCAGGATGTGGTCAAAATACCCAAGGATATGTTTTTTCAAAGGGCTTACAAGAAATACAAAAAGTAGGGGTTTATTTGGGTGCAGACCCGAATACTTTTATTGGAATAGCTTCTGCTGGGGACTTATTTGTGAAATCTAGGAATAGACTTGTGGGTATTCAAATTGGTAAGGGCTTAAAAATTAATGATATTTTGAAAGATATTTCTTATCCAACAGAAGGATTAACATCTCTAAGCTCTTTAATTAAATTAGAAAATAAATTAGGGCTTGACCTAACTTTCTTTAAAATTATAAATGATATTATCTACAATCAATTATCTGTTTCTGATGGTTTGAAAAAAATATCTGATATATAATTATAATTTATTTTTACGAAATAAATTTATTAAAGAAAATATATATCTGGTACCATTTTTGGATAAGTTAAATAAAATCGCAATTGTAAATAAGAGTATTGCTATGCTTGTGCTATAGAAAGAAACACAAACTGCAATAAGAGCAGACCCAACTGGGAACAATATATGCATGTTTGCATGTTCGTTTTCTGTTTTAGTGAATGGTGTATTATCTATATTTTCTGATTTTATAGCATATTGTCTCATTCTAAACAAAACTAAACCTAAGAATATTATATTAAGTGCAAAGAAAATAACTGCAGTTTTTGATTCTAAATATTTTCCAAGAAAATCTGAAGAAAATGGAACTAATGCTACTAAACATAAAAATACCCCACTTATATTTGAGAACTTAATGTCGATATTTTTTGCAAGAACAGAAGCAATTATATGATGAGACCTCCAATAAGTGAATAGTAAAGAAAAACTCAAAATATAACTTAAAAATAATGGATACATTGAAATAAGAGCATTGATAAAAACCATCTCGTTTGTAACGGGTGGTAAAGAGGGGACCCTTATCTCAAAAACTAAAATAGTCATAACGATAGCAAATATGCCATCTGCGAGTTGGTCTAATCTTGATTGTTTCATATATTCTATTATATCATTAAAAATATAAGTAAATTAATCTTGCGATTTGTCTAAAATAATGTTATTATATAAATATATGGAAAAAATATTTAATCAACCTGAAAATAAAAATAATGAGGTTGTTTCTAGCAACACTTCTATTGAACAAAAACAAAAGGGTCTTGAAGAAGAAAATAAATCTCTTAAAAAAACTCTTGAGAATATAAAGAATATTTTTTCTATTGCAACTCATGATGTTCGTAATTCAATGTCAGGAATTATTGGGTATGCGGATCTTTTGTATGAGTTAATTAAAAATGAAGATAAAGATACTGCTATACTGCAATATGCTGAGATAATAAAAAAGAATAGTTATAATTCTCTACATCTTATTGATGAATTTTCTAATTGGATCAAATTGGAAGTTAATAGTAATAAAAAAGAATTTAGTAAATTTAATTTAAATGATGAAATTTTAGACTCCTTGGTAGTTTTATCTAATAAAATATCAGAAAAAGAAATAAGATTTAAAGTAAAAATAGATGATGGTATAAACATTCTTTTTAATAAAAATATTATAAAAACAGTAGTTAGGAATTTAGTTTCTAATGCTGTTAAATTTACAAATAAAGGTGGGGAAGTTATTGTAAGGTCAGATGATATTAATGATGATTTTGTGAAAATTTATGTTGAAGATAATGGCATTGGTTTAAATAAAGAAAAAATAGCTAAACTTTTTAATGAAGCTTTGGACAGTAGTTTGGGGACTGATAACGAAAAAGGGTTAGGAATAGGTTTATATATGTGTAAAAATTTTATGGTTAAAAATGGAGGTAATCTTGAGGTTGAAAGTGAGGGAGAAGGTATGGGTTCAAGATTTATAATAACAATTCCAAAAGAAGTGAAATAAAATATATTATATTAAAAATAGCACCTATCGGTGCTATTTTTAAATAAAGTGGACCTTAGCGGACTCGAACCGCTTACCTCCTCATTGCAAATGAGGCGCTCTACCAGATGAGCTAAAGGCCCAAAATTAAATACTTATACATATTACCGTATTTTTATTTTTTTGCAAGAGATCGTTTTTTCTTCTAAACTTTTTTGCTCTAATCTGATACAATATAAAAAGGATGTCTTTAAATAAACCAAATAAAATACAAATAATTAAATATGCTCCACCTCCTCCAGATTTACCAACCTTAGGTAATACTGATCCTAGGGATGCTGTTTTTATTGGAAGAACAAATTATGTTGCTGCTCTTGAAGAAAAGAAATTTATTTTTGGTATTAAAAGAGTCGATAGAAGAAGGCATATGTATATAATAGGTAAGTCTGGTGTTGGTAAATCAAAACTTCAAGAATTGATGATTCGCCAAGATATCGCTTATGGACAAGGTTTATGTATTATTGACCCACATGGAGAATTAATTGAAGATGTATTAAATTTTATTCCAGAAGAAAGAATTAATGATGTTTGTATTATAGACCCTGGTGATATAAAATATCCATCATCATTTAATCCACTAGCTAATGTTGACCCAACTTTTAAGCATCAATTAACTCAAGGTTTGATTGAGGTTTTACGTAAACAATTTGGTGCAAACTGGACTCCTCGTTTAGAACATGTTTTTCGTTTTACTGTATTGGCATTGCTTGATTATCCTTATGCAACTATGCGTGGAATGATAAGCTTGCTTACTGATCGTAACTATCGACAGAAAGTAGTTGAGTACATAGAAGATGATATGGTTAAAAGATTTTGGGCAATTGAATTTGCTGATTGGTCTGAGAAGTTTGACACAGATGCAATTATTCCTTTAGTTAACAAGCTTGGGCAATTTCTTTCTGATCCAATGCTTAGAAATATTTTTGGACAAAAAGAAAATAAAATAGATATAGAGAGATTAATGAATGAGAGAAAGATTCTTCTTATTAATTTATCAAAAGGGAAAATCGGAGAAGAGAACTCTTCTTTCTTTGGTGCAATGTTTTTAACAAAAATAAAACAAGCAGGAATGGCAAGAGCAAGACTTGATCCTAAAGATAGATCTGATTTTTATCTTTACGTAGATGAGTTTCAGAATATTGTTACAGATACTTTTGAGAATATTCTCTCCGAAGCTCGCAAGTATGGTATAAATTTAATAATTGCGCATCAATATATCGCACAACTTTTACCAAAGGTTCAACAAGCCGTGCTTGGGAATGTTGGATCTATTGTTTCATTCCGTGTTGGTGGAGATGATGCTACAAAATTAAAACCCGAGTTTGCTCCTATTTTTGATGTTAAGGATATGATTAATCTTGGAATAGGTGAATTTTATATTAAAATGACAATAGATGGTGAAAGCTATGACCCTTTCTCTGCTGAAACTCTTCGTGTTCTTACTCCAACCCATAGATCATATAGAGAGGAGGTTATAAATGCTTCTAGAAAAAAGTATGCTATTTTAGCTGATGATGCTGAAAAGTTAATAGCTGAAGAAGAGGCTACGATAATTAGATCTGCTCAAGAAAAATCTGCGATAACAGGTAATAAAAATAATAAAACACAAAAAGGAGGTTCTACTACTGAAGATAAAGAAAAAGAGCCACTAATATAAAATTTGTTTTTAAATCATTTTTTAATGATATAATTATAAAGTAAGTGGTCGAAACTAAAAATCATACTTATAGTGTACCTCTAATCGCAGGAGTTGATGTGCGTCGTATAAATTATCCATACAAAGAATGGATGATGAAAGAGATAGAATAATTTCAATTTAATTTTTCTATTTAGCTTTTTAGAAATACCATTAAAAATTAAAAAAGTGGCTATACGGTTTAATACCGCATAGCCACTTTATTCCTCCACCATTTATTAACTAAAGGTATTAGTGTAATGGAGGTTAGTATTATTTCACAGATTGGATAACCAATTTGTTCAATATTTGTATTCTTTGCTGAAGATAGTGACACAATACTGACAATTAGAAAAATTATATATCCAGTGAGATTGTATTTAACACTTGGATATTTAAAAGTTCTGTATATCAAATATATACCGATTATTGATTCGGAGATTATGCCCAATATTACAGCTGTGAGTGGTCCACTTATATACCAGCCTAGTATGCACAATATTACAAGTGTTGTTGTAAAAATTTCTCGTTTTGTACAATCTATCCTACCTTGAAATAGTAATATAATTGCCATAACAAAAGATCCAACAGCAAAACCAAACAAGATAACAAAATTACCATCTACTTTATTAGTAGATAACATTGTTATCATATCTAACAAAAAATACAATGCCCAAGTTGTAAAGGATTGGCTTTTATCCTTTCTGTTTTTTAATATACCCATTATAAGTGGGATATAGGCAACTATAGATAGCCAAAATACAATCCAGTCTATAGGTGCCATTTTTAATAGAACTTCCATATTAATGTTTTTAATTTATCCTTATACTATTCTTCTAAATATTTAAGTCAAGCTTATTTATATTTAAAAAAATAAATGGTATAATTAAACTAACATATATGAACAGCGAAATTCCACAAAATAGAGACATTACATATTTTGCCAAAACAAATTTTAGAAGTAGTAATTCTGTTTTTGGTATTAAAAGAAAAGACCGTAGACAGCATATGTATATACTTGGAAAATCTGGTACAGGTAAATCTGTTCTTATGTCTAATTTAATTGCTCAAAATATCCAAAATGGAGAGGGTGTTTGTGTTGTCGATCCCCACGGAGAGCTTGTTGAAGAAATATTAGAAATGATACCAGAGCATAGAGTTAATGATGTAATCTATTTTAATCCTGCAGATATTGATTTTCATATTGGATTCAATGTTTTGCAAGTAGAAGACCCAAAATATAAACACTTGGTTGCTTCTGGTCTTATGGGTATATTTACAAAGATTTGGGCAAATGCATGGAGTTCTCGTATGGAATACATTTTAAATAATGCGATTTTGGCTTTACTTGATACACCTGGCACAACTCTTTTGGGTATTCCTAGGTTACTTGTTGATAAAGAATACAGACAAATGATCATAGGTAATCTAAAAGATCCCGTTGTTAAATCTTTTTGGATACACGAATACGAACAATGGCGTGAACAGTTTCGTAATGAAGCAATAGCTCCTATTCAAAATAAAGTTGGTCAGTTTCTCTCTACGTCAATGATACGTAATGTTTTAGGACAGAAAAAATCAACCATCGATATTTTTAAAATAATGAATGAGGGTAAAATTTTTCTTGTTAACGTTTCAAAGGGTCGTATAGGAGAAGACAATTCTGCATTACTTGGTGGAATGATAATCACAAAGATACAGCTTGCTGCTATGGAGCGTGTACGTATTCCAGAAGATGAACGTAGGGATTTTTATCTTTATGTGGATGAATTCCAGAATTTTGCAACTGAGTCTTTTGCGAATATTTTATCAGAAGCTCGTAAATATAGATTGAACTTAACAGTTGCTCACCAGTATATTGCTCAGCTCGAAAATAAAGATGGATCTAAGGTTTCTGACGCTGTTTTTGGTAACGTTGGAACGATGATAGTATTCCGAGTGGGAGCAGATGATGCAGACTTTTTAGAAAAAGAGTTTGAACCTGAATTTACAGCTCAAGATTTAGTTAATCTTCCAAATTATAATATATATTTGAAACTTATGATTGATGGAATAACCAGTCGACCTTTTTCAGCAACTACACTTCCTCCAATAAAAATTGATCGTTCTTTAGGGGTTAAGGATAAAATAATCGATGCTTCTCGTAAATTATATACTAGACCAAGAAAAGAAGTTGAAACTGAAATCGATAAATGGAGTGGGACACTTCAAACGAATGAAGGAGAATCAAGATATAAGGTTGATTGTTTTAATTGTAAAAAAATAACGACTGTTCCATTTGAGCCCAAAGAAGGAAGGCCTGTTTATTGTAGGGATTGTATGAATAAAATAAAAAGTGGTGAGTTAAAGGCACAACAGGGTTTTATTAATAACAATAATTATAATAATAATAGTAATAAAGTTTCTGTTGCTCCACTTGCTTCACTTGGTATTGAATTTGAAAATAAGGGTGTAGTTAAGAATAAAGATAAACAGACTCAGGTTGTCCAAAATAATAATCCTAAGAATCAAAACAGTAACAAAAACAATAAAAAATTTTTAGGACCATCACCACTTTTAAAAGGTTTGTTGCAGAAAATTGCCCAAGGTGATGAAAAAGTTATTAAAGATAAAGATTTAGAAATAGTTGAAGTTAAAAGACCAACAATCGAACCAATTTCTCTTTCTTCTCTTAAAAATAAAGAACCTAACAGAAATATCAATAACACAAAAGAAGCATCAGAAGAGAAAAAAGCTTCTCTTAAAAATTTTTTAGAGAAAATAAATAAAACAGAAGGGGTTATAGAGAATGTAAAAGAAAATAATGGTAAAAAGTTAAATAATGTACCAGAATTAAAACAAGAACCAGAGTTAAAACAAGAACCAGAATTAGATCAAAAAATAGACAAAAAAGAAAACATGGTTGAAAAAATTAATATAGAAGAAGAAAAAATTAAAGAAGATAAGGTTGTAGAAGAAAGAAATCAACAATCAGATAATAATATTAATAACCCATCTTGGCAAAAACCAAAAGCAAGAAAAGAGGTTCCCGAAGATGTTTTAAGAAAAATTTTAGAATAATTTATGCCAATAAGGGAGGTAAAAATATTACTTTATATAATTGTTTTATTTTTATTTTTTATTTTTCGAGCGGATGCTAATATTTTTATAAACGAAATACAAATATCTGATACTGATGATCGCTTTATAGAATTATATAATTCCTCAGATTCAATAGTTGATTTAACTGATTGGTATATACAAAGGAAAACAGCTACTGGTATTGATTTTGGATCTTTGGTTTCAAAGACTTATTTTAATGGTAAAAGTATAAAAGCTTCTAGTTATTTTGTGATATCAAAAGGGGATTTTGGTGATATTATTTTTCCTAATTTAACTTTAACTGAGTCTAATTCAATTCAAATTAAAAATTCTAAGCAAGAGGTAGTTGATATAATTGGATGGGGAGATTCGCCTGATTGTAACAGTGTTTGTGATAATAATCCAATTACTGGTAAAAGTTTACAAAGGTTACCGGGTGGAGATTGGGTTATAGCAAACCCAACTATAGGTAAAAATAACTCATCAAATAGTTTTGTGGATGAAACAGAAGAAGATAAAGACCAATACGAAGATGAAAATATTGTTTTAAAAAAAGAAAATACAAAAGAAATTTTACCACTTAAAATATCAACAAAAATATCTTCCCCAAAAATTATTACAGTTGGAGATCCTTTTTCTTTTAGTTCTAAGACGACAGATAATAGAGGGAAAACATATTATGTAGGTAGATTTATCTGGAATTTCGGTGATGGTAATAAAATTGAGGTAGAAGACTCTGGCCCGTTTGAGTATGTTTATGAATACGAAGGAGAATATATATTACATTTAATGTATTTTGATAATGATTTCGCTGAAAATCCAGAAGCCACAGATAAAATTAAAATCAAAGTTATACCACCTAGTATATATATAAATAGTGTTGGAGATAATATTAATCCATATGTTGAATTAAAAAATAAATCTAAAGACGACATAGATATATCTGGGTGGTCTATTGTTACTGGTTATAGAATTTTTTCATTTCCTTATGGAACACTGATTCCTAGTGGTCAAACAATAAAACTACATAAGAGAGTAACTGGTTTTGATGAGTATGATATAGAATATTTAATAATTCAAAATCCAAGAGGTGATATAGTCTCTACTTATCCAGCATCTTCTAATTTTAAGGTAGGTAAAGTATTAGATTCTCAAAAAGTTATAGTTGATAAACCAAAAGAAGAAAATAAAGAGGATATTAAAAAAGAAGAAATAATTAATTTAAATAATTTAGAAGCAAGTGCAATAAAACAGGGTAAAGAGATAAATATATATATCATCGGTTTAGTTTCAGTTATCATTATTGGTATTTTGGGAGTATTATTTTTGAGAAAAAAATATGAATTTCAAAAAGACGATTTAGATGAAAATGTTAGTATTGATGATATTAAAATAATAGAATAGTAATAAAGATTGAAGGATATATCTTTTATGCTATAATGACTTGTACATTTATTATAAGAACAAATCATTTATGTTTAAAAAGACAAAAATAGTAGCTACTATAGGTCCAGCAACAACCTCGAAAGAAATGCTTGCAAAATTATTAAAAGCCGGTCTTAATGTTATTCGTCTTAACTTTTCTCATGGTGATTTTAAAGAACATCAATTAAAGGTTGATAATTTTCGTAATGCAATAAAAGAAACTGGTATATCAGGAGCTATTTTACAAGATCTTTCTGGCCCTAAAATAAGATTAGGCGATTTTTATCAAGAAAAAATAGAACTTAAAAAGGGAGATTTTATAACTATAACAACAGATAAAATAGTTGGTGATGAGAAAAAAGTTTCTATAAATTACCCATTATTTCCTAAAGAAGTTAAGGAAGGAGATTCTATTATGATAGATGACGGTAAAAAGAGATTTCAGGTTGTTGAAGTTAACGGAAAAGAAGTTTTATGTAAGATAATGGTTGGAGGAACAACAAAAGGACGTAGGGGTGTTAATTTACCGGATTCTGATATCTCAATTAAGTCACTTACAGATAAAGATATAAAAGATATCGATTTTGGTATTAAAAATAAAGTTGATTTTTTTGCTTTTTCTTTTGTTAGGAAACCAGAAGATGTTATAGAGCTACGTGAAATTTTAAATAAAAGAAAATCTAAGGCAAAAATTATTGCAAAGATAGAAACTCCTCAAGCTATAAAAAATTTAGATGCAATTTTAGAGCTTTGTGATGGTCTTATGGTTGCTCGTGGAGATTTGGCTATAGAAGTTCCTGCTGAGAAAGTTCCATTATTGCAGAAAATGATAATTAAAAAATGTAATGATGCTGGAAAGATTGTTATTACAGCAACTCAGATGCTTGAATCAATGATTAAATCTCCAGTTCCTACACGTGCAGAAGTTTCTGATGTGGCTAATGCTATTCTTGATGGAACTGATGCAATAATGTTGTCAGAAGAAACAACTCTTGGCGAGTATCCTATCGAGGCTGTAAATGTAATGTCTCGTGTTGCTAGAGAAATAGAGCATAATTACCCAGAAATAAAAGAAATACCAAATACTAACGATTTAAACCGAGAAATAACAGATTCTATAACAGAAGGAGTAGTTAAAATTTCTCATAACATTGGAGCTAAGGCGATTATTGCAATGACTGAATCAGGTTATACAGCAAGAATGGTTTCTAGGCATAAACCAGAAGCTCCTATTCTTGCAATTACTCCAAACGAAGTAACTTATAGGCAAATATGTATTTCATTTGGTTGCTACCCCGTAATGGTTCCAAATTTTAAAAATTATGAAGAAGTATCAAATTTTGTTAGAGATTATTGTAAAAAAAATAAAATTGCAGAAAAAGGCGATAGTGTTGTAGTAACTGGAGGAATGCCATTTAGTAAGAAAAGTGGATCGACTAATATGATAATGGTTGCAAAAATATAATTATTAATTTTAATATCATTCTTAAATAAATATGCAAAAAGAAGTTAAAATATCAAAAATCTGGGCAAGAGAAATATTAGATTCAAGAGGAAATCCTACTATTGAAGTTGAAGTTACCTTATCGGATGGATCTTTTGGTCGTGCGGGGGTTCCATCAGGAGCTTCTACTGGTAGTCATGAAGCGGTTGAACTTCGTGATGAAGAAAATTCAACCAAGAATAAAGCTGGCAAAAAAAGATATGCTGGTAAGGGGGTAATTAAAGCTGTTTCTAATGTCAATGAGATAATTACAAAGAAATTGAAAGGTAAAATTTTAGACCAAAAAACTATTGATCAAATAATGATTGAGTTAGATGGTACAGAGAACAAGGGTAAACTTGGAGCTAATTCTATCTTGGGTGTATCTCTTGCTTTTGCTCATGCTATGGCAGATTCTTTAAACAAACCTCTTTGGAAATATTTTAAAGATATTTCTAAAACAAAAGATATTTATATTCCTACACCAATGATGAATATTTTAAATGGAGGCAAACATGCAGAAAATTCTACAGACATACAGGAATTCATGATAATGCCTATCGGTGCATCTTCTTTCAAAGAAGCTCTTCAGTGGGGATCTGAAGTTTTTCATGAACTTAAGAAAATTTTAAAATCTAGAAAATTGAATGTTTCTGTTGGTGATGAAGGTGGTTATGCTCCATCATTACCTTCAAATGAAGCAGCTATTTTAGTTATAATTGAGGCTATTAAAAATGCTGGATATGTACCAGGTAAAGATATAAGTATAGCGATAGATGCTGCTGCAAGTGAAATGTACAAAGATGGTAAATATCATTTAAAAACAGAAGGAAAAGTTTTATCAAGTGAAGAAATGGTTTCTTTTTATGAAAATCTTGTTAATAAATATCCAATAGTTTCGATTGAAGATGGTTTACATGAGGATGATTGGAGAGCTTGGTCTATTATGACAAAAAAGCTTGGTAAAAAAATACAAATAGTTGGAGATGATCTTTTTGTAACGAATATAAAAAGATTAGAAAAGGGTATAAAAGAAAAATCTGGTAATTCTATTCTTATAAAATTAAATCAGATTGGTACAGTAACTGAGACCATAGAGGCTATCAGAATGGCAAAAAATGCAGGGATGACATCTATTGTTTCTCATAGATCAGGAGAGACAGAAGATACTACAATTGCAGATTTTGTTGTGGGTCTTGGAACTGGTCAGATAAAAACAGGTTCACTTTGCAGAAGTGAAAGAGTTGCAAAATATAACGAGCTTCTAAGGATAGAAGAATCACTTGGTAAAAAGGCTTTATATTTAGGTAAAAAGGCTTTTAAGATTTAAGCCAGAATAAAATATTACAGGTTGACCTATATTAACGTGTCGAACATACATTATGTGTGTTCGACCCGTTTTATTTTTAAACCCTTTACTCTTGATCGTATTTTTCTAAATATGTTGTAAGTTGTCTATTTACTCTTAAAAATGTTGCTCTTTTAGAAAACTCTTTTAATCTTCTTGCCCCTATGTATGTTCCAGTACTTCTTAACGAGCCAAATAAATCTTGTATAAAGTTATCAATTGGACCTTTGTATGGCATAAGCACATAGCGTCCTTCAGAAGCTCTGTATTCTCCCTTTTTACCATAGAAATCGACTAAAGCTTTATTGGAAGATGAACCAAAATATTCTTTATATTTTTTATTATCTTTTTCTATTAAGTTACCGGCACTTTCATCAAAACCAGAAAATAATGATCCTGCCATATTAAAATCTGCACCTCCACAAAATGCTTTTGATACACAAGATGGATATTGCTGACCACCATCTGCAATTACAAGACCATACCCACCATTACTATTAGATATACCGTGTGCAGCATCAGAACACTCTATAACAGCAGAAAGCTGTGGATATCCAACACCTGTCATCTTTCTTGTTGTACAGACGGATCCGGGCCCTATTCCAACTTTTACAATATCTGCACCAGAAAGAATGATTTCTTCAGTCATTTCATTTGTAACCACATTACCTGCGATAATGATATGGTCTGGACACAAGCTCCTAACTAATTTTATAGATTCAAGAAATCTTTCTAAATACCCATTTGGTATATCTATGCAAATAAAAGAAAAATTATTTATTAGTCCGCTAGAGATAATTTCTTTCAATTTATTAATATCTTCATCTCTTATACCAAGTGTGTATATTATATAATCTGGATTATTAAATTCTTTAAAGAAATTTTTATAGTCTTCTATGGAATAATATTTATGAAAAGCGGTTAACATTTTGTATTTAGATAAAGTTTTAGCCATTTCAAAAGTTCCACATGTTGCCATGTTTGATGCTATTATGGGGACGCCTTCCCATGTTTTAGGAGAGTGATAGAATTTAAATTTACGCTCTAATATAACTTCTTTTCTTGAAGAGAGAGTGCTTCTTTTCGGTCTAAGTAATACATCTGCATAGTCTAGTTTTATGTCATCTTCTATTCTCATACAAAATAATAATATCATAATCAGGATTTTAATACCATTTTAAACTAATTTTATGTATGATATATTATAAATATGATTGATTTACTATCATCGATTTTAGCTATATTACCATTTGGTATTTTTGTTTTTCTTTTATTTTTTAAAAAGACAACTCTTCTAAAAGCCTCAATTGTTACTCTTGTGTTTTATACAATATTTTCTATTTTTTACTGGCAAATTTTACCATCATTTTTATTTGTATCTTATATTAAAGGAGTACTCGTTGCAATTGATATATTTATAATTATTTTTGGAGCAATTCTTTTTCTTGAAATTCTTAAGAAATTGAAAATTTTAGATAATATTTCTAAATATTTATCTGGTATCTCTAGTGATTATAGAATTCAAATTATTATAATTGCTTGGTTTTTTGAAGCATTTTTGGAGGGTACTGCTGGATTTGGTGTTCCTGGAGCTGTTGCTGTTCCTCTGCTTATGGGTCTTGGCTTAAGTCCTATAAAATCATTAATACTTGCTCTTATGGGTAATAGTAGTCCTGGTATTTTTGGAGCAGCTGGTACACCTATCAAGGTTGGTTTTTCTACTCTTAATACAACTTCTGTTCCTTTATATGCTTCTATTTTTAATTTTGTAGGTATTATAATACCAATTTTTATGGTTTTTATAGCAACATCTGGTAGAGAAAATAGAAAAAAAGAATTTTTGGAAGTTATTCCATTTGCTATTTGGTCAGGCTTGTTATTCTTCTTACCATCGTTTTTAATTACCAAATATATTGGTCAAGAATTTTCAACAATTTTAGGTTCAATTATTGGTTTAATTATTTTAATTATTTCAATTAAACTTAAAATATTTACACCTAAAAATAATTTAATTTTAACCCCGAAATTAGAAAATAAAGAAAAGGGTATTGGAATATTTAAATCTTTTTTACCTTACTTAATTTTAATTATTATTTTAATTCTTGGTAAAATATTTTTAGGTGACATAAGGATTCCAATAAACATTTTTATTTTGCATAATTTTTCCTTATTTAATCCTGGTTTTGCTTTTATTATTGCAGGAGTATCAATTTATTTATTGTTAGGGAAAAAAGTAAATAGTATTTTTAATAACGCATTAAGAGTTTCTATTAAAGGAGCTATTCCACCATTTCTTGTTATATCATCAATGCTTGCAATGGTAGAAATAATGAAAAACTCTGGTTATAATTTATCCTTTTTACCATCAGCAATAGATATAATTGCTAGATTATTTGAATCATCTTTATTGCCATTTCTAGCTCCTTTTGCTGGGGCTTTTGGTTCTTTTATTACAGGTAGTGTTACGGCTTCAAATATAATGTTTGGATCTTTATTTAATATTGCTTCTATTAATATAGGTATCAATAGTGTTATTGTATTAGCTCTTCTTCTTGTTGGTGGTGGTATAGGTAATATGATTGCACTTGCTGATATCTTAACTGCAGAAGCTGTAGTTGGAGAAAAGAATCTTGAAAGAAAAATAATTAAGGGTGTAATTATACCTTGTTTGTTGTGTCTTTTGTTAGCTGGTATCATAGGTTTAATAATTTTTAAATAGATTATGTATATAAAAGTTAGAGTAACAGCTTCCGCAAAAAAAGAAATTATTCAAAAGAAGAGTGATAATTATTTTATTATATCTGTAAAAGAAAAAGCTGAGAGAAATATGGCTAATAAAAGAATTTGTGAAATTATTGCTTCTGTTTTTAATGTTTCTGTAAAAAGTGTAAGGATTATAAATGGTCATCAAAGTCCAAGTAAAATACTCTCAGTTAATTTATAAGTAAATTTTTGTTATAATATATATATTACCAGTTTAATATTTTTAAAAAATATGAATATAAACATTAAGGCAACAAATATGGAATTGACGGTACCAGTGAGTGGTTATATTAATAATAGTTTATCAAAAATTAAAAAATTTATTGGTAATAAGGATGAAATTATAATTTTTGTTGAAGTTGCTAAAACTACCAATCATCATAAACAAGGTGATGTTTTCAAAGCAGAATTTAACTTAGAAGTTTCAGGAACTAAGTTTTATGTTTTATCAGAAAAAGAAGATCTATATAAAGCTATAGATCAAGCTAAACATGATATGATAAGGCAAATCAAGGGTAGTAAAGAAAGAAAAAAGACTTTATTTAAAAGAGGTTCTATTAGTGTGAAAAAAATGATAAAGGGTATTTCTAGAAGAAACCCATTTACTTCTAAATATTAATTACGGATGAAATCACTGTAAGATATCTCTTTTCTACCTTCTGGAATGACTCGTTCTATAATAAACGAGTCATTTTCATATTTAGCTTTAGTTATTTTTACTCTTATGTTTTTATTTTTTTTATTAACAAAGAAAAATGTGTTTGGCCATCCTAAATAAGCTCTGTATTTATACCAGTTTTCTTTAGGACTACTATTTATAATATCTAATAACCCATCTTCTTTTTTTATCTTTTTGCAATAAGAAGCTTTATTCTCATCTTGCTCTTTTTTTGAAACACTACCATCTAAAATTTTTGGTATTAAATTTGATAAATTTTTGACTCCAATTTTAATAAGTTTTTCTTTTAAGCTATCTTTTGTATCACTCATATTAATTTCGGTTTCTTGTTCAGATAATATTGGACCAGAATCTAGCTTAAATATCATCTTTTGGATACTTACTCCAGTTTTTGTATCGCCATTTAAAAGAGATGATTCAAGGGGGGATGCTCCTCTATATTTAGGTAAAAGAGAATAATGAATATTTATTGTTCCATACTTAGGATGATCTATTATGTCTTGAGGGAGTATTTTACCATATGCAACAACGATAGAAAGTTCTATTTTATATTCATTTAAAATATTTATTGTATTATTATCTAATTTTTCTATTTTGGAATAGGGTATATTGTATTTATTTGCAATAGTTATTATTTCTGCTTCTTTCATTTCCATACCACGGCCAGATCTTTTATCTGGTTGAGTTATTATAATTTCAGGTCTATAGCCACCTTCCAATAAACCCTCAAGAGTTTTACTTGATATTTCTCCGTTACCAAAGAAAGCTAATTTTATTGAATTTTGGGATGTCATTATATTACACTTTTTATGTATTCTAATAACTTATCTATTTTAACTGTTTCTTGAGAGCGATTATTCATATTTCTGAATATAACAGAATCTTCTAATGCTTCTTTTTGACCGAAGATTATAGCATATTCCATTCCAATTTTTTCAGCTATTGCTAATTGAGTGCTTAGATTATCTTTTGAAATAGATTGAGCAATTGGAATTTTACCTTTTCTTAAAACCTCAATAATATTTAAAGATTTTAATTTAGCTTCAAAGCCTAATTGTATAAAGTATACTTTTGGTTTTTTGATTATTCTTGGTGTTAATTTTGAAAACCAAGGAGCTTCAATTATTCTATCTACTCCAATAGATATTCCGACAGCTGAGATGTCTTTTTTACTACCAAGTTGTTTACCAAGATAATCATATCTTCCACCTCCTGCAATTGCTATTCTTTTACCAGTTTCTTCGTCTTCTTCAATTATTTCAACTACTGTTCTTGTATAATAAGAAAGACCCCTTACAAGACATTTATTAATATTATAAGCTATTTTAGCTTCCTCTAAGTATTCTAAAACTTCTTTAAAGTGTTTTTTACAAGCAGGGCATAGATGAGAGATACTTTCAGGGGCTTTTTGGTTTAATTCTATTGTTTTTTCTTCTTTTGAATCTAAAATTCTTAATGGATTAGTTTTTAGTCTTTCTCTGTCTACTGCTGGTAATAAATTTATATTTTTCTTATAAAAGGATACTAATTCTTTAATATAAGAAGATCGGCATTCTTTATCTCCAATAGAATTTATATCTACCGAAAGATTTGTTGCTCCAGCTTCACAGAGTATTGTCATTGCTGTTTTTATTACAAGAGCATCTAAGATACTTTTTTCACTTCCTAGTATATCCATATCGAATTGGTAGAATTGTCTGTATCTTCCTTTTTGAGGATTGTCATGTCTAAATACTGGTCCGTAACTGTAAAGCATTATTGGTTGAGGCAAGGATTGCATTCCATTTTCAATATAACTTCTCATGGTTCCAGCTGTATGTTCTGGTCTTAACGCAAGGTGATCACCACCCTTTGTTTTTAATGTATACATTTCTTTGTCTATGATATCAGTACCTTCTCCTATAGATGAAGTAAAAACATTTTCGTGTTCTACTATCGGTGTTTCTATTGGTTTGAATCCATAATAAATAGCAACTTCTTGAGCTTTTTCGAAGAAACCTTGAAAATTATAATAGTTAGTATCTAAAATATCACGCATTCCTTTTACGGAATTGATTGGTTCTTTGTTTGTTCTTTTTTTATCCATAATTTTATTTAGCTTCTTTATAATAACCTGGTAAATATGACATTCGATTGATAGGAAATAATCTTAAATATGCCCTTCCAATTATTAGTTTGTCTGTCAATTTGGTTGTAAGCGGTTTAGCCCAAACTCTTGAATCAGAACTTTTATTTCTATTATCTCCCATAACAAAATATTCATCTTCTTTTGTTATATAGTCAACTGTTGAGTCAAATTCTTCTTTGATATAAGGTTCAAGTAATTTAAAACCATTAGGATTATCTCTATTTATAATTGTCACTTCTCTACCATTAATACTTATTTCTTCATTGGGTAAACCTATTATTCTTTTTATAAAAAATCTTTTGGTATCTCCTGGGTACCGGAAAATTATCACATCACCCCTTTCTGGTTTATTAAATCTATAAGATAGCTCGTCTATTATTAAGTATTCTCCGTTATAAAAAGTAGGGAACATGGACTCGCCACTAACTATAAATGGCTGAGCGATGAATATTCTTATAGGGATAACGATCATGAGTGCTATTATTGCGTATTTAACTAAGTCCCAAGTATTCCTTAAAAGATCTTTAATTTTTTTATTAGAAGAATTCGTTTGTTTATTTTCTTTATTTGTATCCATATTAAGAATTATTTTATCACATAACCAATATTGACAGCGTTAGTAAATATGTTTTTTAATGTTTTTATAGTATATTTATATTTTTTTATAAAAATATTTCGTTATGTTATAATAAAAGAATGTTAATAGTTGGGCTTGGAAATCCTGGTGAAGAGTATAAAAATTCTCGCCACAATACAGGAAGAATAATTTTAGAAAATATTGCTAAAGGTAATAATTTTTCTGAATTTAAAGATAATATCAAATTGAAATCTCTTTCTTCAAAAGGAGAAATAAATGGAGAGAAATTTGATTTCTTACTACCAGAAACTTTTATGAATAATTCTGGAAATGCTGTTTGTCAGATTATTAATGATAAAAAGAAATTAAAGAATTTAGTTGTTGTTTATGATGATATGGATTTACCGATAGGTAGCTTAAAAATTTCTTTCAATCGTTCATCTGGTGGGCATAATGGACTTGAATCGATAATTAAAAGAGTAAAATCACAAGAATTTGTACGTATTCGTATTGGAGTTTCTCCACACACACCAACTGGTAAAATTAAAAAGCCAAAAGGAGAGGAAGCAATTCTTAAATTTTTACTTGGTAAATATAAAGAAGATGAACTTAATGAAATAAAGAAGATTTCAAAAAAAGTAGCAGAAATAATAGAAATGATTTCGTCTGAAGGAAAAGATAAAGCAATGAGTATCTATAATTAAAACCCCTTTATAAAGGGGTTTTAATTTAACTTATTTATTCTATTTCTTTTCTCCATCTAAGTGAATCAAAGTCATACGTTGTTCTTTTGGTTCAAATAGTGTTACTTGGAAGTTATATGTTTTACCAAGCTCTAATGCTTTCTTTAATTTTTCTTCAGAGCCAAAACCTGAATTATGCACGAGCCCAGCAACACCCTGCTTAATAGAAACCAAAGCTCCATGTTTGTTGAATTTGATTACAACACCAGAAACAATATCTCCTTTCTTTAATGTATCTTCAAATTCATTCCATGGATTTTCTTTTAATGCTTTTATTGAGAGGGAAATTTTACCATCTTTAATTTCAATTATTTTAGCTTTCACATTTTCTCCAACTTTAAACATTGTCCTTGGATCTTCTACTAAGCCCCAATCAATTTCTGATATATGGACTAATCCTTCAAGACCTTCTTCAAGTTTTAAAAAGATACCAAAATCTACAATTCCAGCAACTGCGCATTCTATCTCATCTCCAATATTGTATTTACTTACTATTTCTTTTCTTTCTTCTGGGTTATTATCTTTTTCAGAGAATATAAGTTTTCCTTCTTTTGGTAATGCTGAGATCATAACAACACTGATTCTTTTACCGATGAGAAGCTTAAGTGCTTTAAGTATTTTATCTTTATCTGAATCCTCAACTCTTGGGTAATGTTCACTCTTAAGCTGACTTGCTGGTAAGAAGCCTGCAATTCCTTGCCAATCTAAAATTAATCCACCTTTGTTCGCTTCTTTGACAGTAAGTTCAAGAGGAATTTTAGATTTAATTGCTTTTTCTGCTTCACTCCAAATTAGAGCTTGTTTTGCTTCTTTTAAGGAAAGTTCAATATAACCATCTTCATTTACAGTACTAACTATTTTTGCTTTTACAACGTCTCCGATATTAATCTTTTTTATAATATCTTTTGCGTTTATAAATTCTCTTCCATATATTATACCTGTTCCGAATGGAGTTAAGTCAATATAGACTGATGATTTTTGAACTGATATAACTGGTCCTTCAATAAGTGTTTCCACTTGAGGAGGATTCTCTGATTTCTCAAGCATTTTACCAATACTTGAAAGTTCTATTTTTGCATTTTCTGCAATATTTTCTATTATTTCTTTTTCGTCTTTCATAAAATTGTACTAAAAAAACCGCACTTTGCGGCACGATTTGGATTTCTTTATCTATAAAAAAATAAATAAAAGGGTTAATTCCAATTCGGTCTTATAACTTAGTTATTATAATATATAATTATCATTTTTGCAATACTTACATCTTTTTATCTAAAAGTATTTATTTTGTGATTATTTTTTCAATTCTAATAAATAAAAACAAAAGAATAAACAAACAATTTTTTACTATGGATATCTTTCAAAAAATGCATATTTATGATATAATATACTTATATGGTTATAACATTTTTAGGAAAACAATTTTTTAAGATTTCACAAGGGGATTTAGTTTTAGCTTTTAACCCTATAAGTAAGGATTCTAAGTCTATTTCTGTACCTTCTCGTTTTGGTTCAAATCTTGCACTGTCTACAATAAATCATCCAGACTATAATGGTTTTGAAACAGTTTCTTATGGAGAGTCTTTTCCTTTTGCAATTAGCGGACCAGGAGATTATGAAATTCGTGATATTTTTATTAAGGGTATTTTAAGTAACACTGAAATTGACGGTAAAAAATATATAAATACAATTTACAAATTATCTATTGAAGGTATTTCTGTTTGTTTTTTAGGTGTTGTGACTGATGAAAAACTTATTGGTGTTACTAGAGATCAAATAAGTTCTCCGGATATTTTATTTGTTCCTGTTAATCATTTAGAACCAGCCAAGGCTTATAAGCTTGCTGTTGCTCTTGAACCTAAAATTATTATACCAATGGATTATGATGAAAAGAGTTTGAAAATGTTTATTAAAGAAGCTGGTATTGAAAAAATAAATGAATTAGATAAATTAACAATTAAATCTAAGGAATTAATTGGTCGAGAGGGAGAAGTTATAGTATTAGCATCATAATTTTTAAAAATAATTATGTTTAAATATATAAATAAAATGAAAGAAAAACCTGAGATTATTCGTAAACAATTTCTTTCGTTGGTTCTCGTTTTTTGTATGTTTATTGTAGGTGGTATTTGGGTTTTAGGTGTAACACATAAGGTTTCTTATAAAAAAGCTCAAGTAGAAATTACTGAATCAGATAAACAAATAAAACCATTAACCTTATTAATTGAATCTGCTAAAAATGCATATAATAATATTTCTGCTAGTGTTGCGGATGCTCCATCTTTATCTAAAATAAAAAAAGAAGTTGAATTATTAGACGAAACAAAAGTTGGGGGAAATAAAGTTGTTGACCTTATACCTGTAGAATATATTGAAGAATAAAAATATGCCTAAAAAAGAAGAAGAAATAAAAAATAAAAATGTGGGTTTTATAGACGCTGAAATATCAAAAGAAATGAAAGAATGCTTCATTGACTACGCAATGTCGGTTATTACTGATCGTGCTCTTCCCGATGTTCGTGATGGATTGAAGCCAGTTCATAGACGTATTTTATATGCTATGCATGAAATGGGTTTAACACACCAGGGTCGTTTTAGGAAAAGTGCAGCAGTAGTCGGAGATGTTCTTGGTAAATATCATCCACATGGAGATGTTGCAGTTTATGATTCTATGGTAAATATGGCTCAAAATTTTTCATATAGATATCCTCTTATACATGGTCAAGGTAACTTTGGTTCAATCGATGGCGATGGTGCTGCTGCGATGCGTTATACGGAAGCTAAAATGTCGAAGATTTCATCTTTACTTTTACTAGATTTAGAAAAAGAAACTGTTAACTTTGTTTCTAACTATGATCAAACACGTAAAGAGCCAGTTGTATTACCAACTGGAGTTCCTAGTCTTTTATTAAACGGAACTCTTGGTATTGCTGTCGGTATGGCTACAAATATACCCCCACACAATCTTGGAGAAGTTGTCGATGCAACAATTCATTTGATTGATAATAAAGATGCAACCGCTGAAGATTTAATGCAATTTATTAAGGGTCCAGATTTTCCTGTTGGAGGTATTGTTTATGGTTATTCTGATTTATTACACGCTTATTCTACTGGGAGAGGTGGAGTTGTAACTCGAGGTGAAGCTGAAATTGTTGAACAAAAAAGTGGTACATTCCAAATTATTATTACTTCTATCCCTTATCGTGTTAACAAAGCGACTTTGATAGAATCTATCGCTTCTCTTATTCAAGACAAAAAACTTGAAGGCATCAAGGGTTTGAGAGATGAATCTACTAAAGATATTCGTGTCGTGATAGATCTTAAGAATGGAGTTATTCCTCAAAAAGTTTTAAATTATCTTTATAAACACACCCAATTGGAACAATCTTTTAATTTCAATATTGTTGCTTTGGTTGATGGTGTGCCTCAGACATTATCTTTAAAAAGTTTGCTTAATGAGTTTATAGATCATAGGGGTGAAATTGTTAGACGTAGAACTGAATACGATTTAAGAAAAGCAAAAGATAGAGAGCATATACTTCTTGGTTTAAAGAAAGCATTAGATCATATTGATCGTGTTATTAGTGTAATTCGTGCGTCTAAAGATACTTCTGTCGCTAAATTAAATTTAATAAAAGAATTTAAGTTTTCTGAATTACAAGCAATTGCTATTTTGGAAATGAAATTGCAAAAATTAGCTGGTCTTGAAAGAAAGAATGTTGAGTTAGAATTAGCTGAAAAGCAGGCACTAATTAAACAATTGGAAGATTTGCTTTCTAATCCTAAAAAAATGATGAAAGTTATTTCTGATGAGCTTAAAGAAATAAAATCTAAATATTCAGATGATAGAAAAACCAAAGTTATTAAAGGTGGGGTGAAGGCAATAAATGAAGAAGATTTAATCCCAGAAAAAGAATCAGTTTTGGTTTTTACTAAGGGTGGTTATGTTAAAAGAACTGATCCTTCTGAATACAGAGCACAGAGGCGTGGGGGAGTAGGTGTTATTGATATTGAAACAAAAGATGAAGACTTCGTCACAATGCTTATTACCGCAAATACTCACAGTGATTTACTTTTCTTTACTAATCTTGGAAAGGCTTATCAGATAAAGATGTATGATATTCCAGAAGGTAAAAGAGCTACAAAAGGTAAGTCAATTATGAATTTCATTTCTTTAGATGGAGAAGAAAAAGTTACTTCAATTTTACCGATAGATAAAGAAACAAAAAAGGCTGTTGAAAATTTAATGATGGTCACAAAGAAAGGTGTTGCTAAAAAGGTTGAAGCTGAAAGTTTCAAAGACGTAAGAAGAAGTGGTCTCATTGCTATCAAATTAGATAAAGATGATGAGTTGCAATCAGTTTTACCGATCTCTAAAGGAGACGATATTATGCTTGCCACATCAAACGGACAATCTATTAGATTTAAAGAAACAGATATTAGAGTAATGGGCCGAGGAGCTTCTGGAGTAAGAGCAATGAAGCTTGGGAAAGATGATTTTATTGTAGGTGTTGATCGTATTCAAAAAGGAGATGATTCTCTGTCTATTTTAACATTAGGATCTAATGGTCTTGGTAAAAAAACTAACATTAAAGAGTACAAGGTTCAGAAGCGTGGTGGTTCTGGTATTAAAACAGCAAAGATAACAGCTAAAACAGGTAAATTAATTGTTGCAAAAATTGTTGCTGATGAAAATGAAATTATTGCTGTGTCTCAAAAAGGTCAGGTTATAAGGGTTAGTTTGGATTCTTTGCCAACTTCCGGAAGACAAACACAGGGTGTTACCGTAATGAAATTGCGTCCAGGTGATGGTATTGCTTCTATTACGTTTCTATAGAATTTTTATTTAAAATTATGGTATAATGTAAATATATATGTTTAATAATCCAGAACAAAATATTCTACATTTGGGCTTAAAAGAGGGTATGATTGTAGCTGACTTTGGAGCTGGCTCTGGTTTTTATGCTAGAGCTTGTAGTGATAGAGTTGGTGTAAGTGGTAGAGTTTATGCTATTGAAGTTCAAAAGGAATTAGTTAAAAAACTAGAGAATGATTTAAAAAATTGGGGTATTCCAAATATTGATTGTATTTGGGGTGATATAGAAAAAATCGGGGGAACTAAAATTGGTAGTGGTTCCGTTGATGCAGTTATTCTATCTAATGTTTTGTTTCAGACAGAAGATAAACTTGGTGTAATTGATGAGTCTAAGAGGGTTCTTAAAAGAAGAGGTAAGGTTTTAGTTATTGATCGTAATGAAGCTTCTGGTTTGGGAAGTGGTTATTTTATTGGAGAAAATGATTTAAAGTCTTTGTTTGAAAAAAGAGGTTTTAAATTTACAGAAAAAATAGCAACAAACGGAAGTCATTATGGTATAATTTTTACATATGAATAATTTCCAAACAATTTTAGTTGGTATATTTCTAGCATTCTTTGTTTTTGGAGTTTTAGTTTTTTCTGGAGCTATTGATTTAGATTTTAATAAAGATAAAGAAGAGGCTCAAGGTTCCATTACAATTTGGGGCCTTTTCCCTAGTTCTTCAATGTCTGGAGCAACTGAAAAGATAATATCAGAAAATAAAAATTTAAGAATTAAATATGTACAAAAAGATGCATTATCTTATCAAGAAGATCTAGTTGATGCATTTGCTAAGAATGAAGCACCTGATTTATTTTTTATTACTCCCGATATGGTAATGGAAAATAGTAGTTTTATTTACAAAGTATCTTATGAATTTTTTCCCAAAAAAGATTTTAATAGTTTGTACATAGATGGATCTAGTGTTTACTTGGATAACAATGGAGTATGGGCATACCCGGTTTTAGTTGATCCAATGGTTATGTATTACAATAAGGATATGTTATTAAACAATAACATTGTGTATCCTCCAGTAACTTGGGATGAATTATTTGGTTTAAATTCCTCTTTAACAAAAAGTAATAATTTAGGTGTTATTTCTGAAAGTATGATTGCTTTAGGTCAGTATAAGAATGTTAATAACGCTAAAGATATTCTTGCAACTCTTCTTATTCAAAATGGTAATAATATCATAGATTATAAAGATAATTCTTATTCGTCACTTCTTTCAAGTAATTTAGAAAATTTAAATATTACTCCAGCAGAATCTGTTATAGCTTTCTTTAATGAATTCTCAAATCAATCAAAAATGGCCTATTCTTGGAATAGTTCTATGCCTAATTCTTTAGATAGTTTTACTTCTAGTAAATTAGCTTTTTATTTAGGTAAAGCAAGTGAATTATTTAATATTAGTTCGATTAATCCTAATTTAAGTTTTGACGTTGAGAGAATTCCCCAAATAAAAGATTCTGGAGTTAAAAGTACTGTTGGTGATATTTATGCTATTGCAACTAACAAGAGGTCTTCAAATATATCATCTGCTCTTAGGGTTGCAACTATTTTGTCTTCAAACAAGGATGTTGTTAAGGATATTTCAATTCGTTTATCGTTACCACCAACATTACGTTCTATATTAAACGATAAACCTAAGGATAACCCATACCTGCAAACATTTTTTGAATCAGCATTGATTACTAAAAGTTGGAGAGATCCCAATAAAATCAAATCTAATAATATATTTAAAGAAATGATAGAAAATGTTTTGTCGAATAATTTACCAATTAAAGAATCGATAAATAGAGCTGAGAGTCAATTAAATCAGCTTTTAAAAAATTCTTAAAATATGATCAATAAAAAAATAAAATTTATCCTTTTGGCATTTACGATTCTTTTACCTTTTTTGTTTCAATCTTCAGTTTCTGCAGAGATTTTGTTTTCTTCTTTTAGTCCTAGTTCTGCAAAGGTTGGTGATATTATAACGATTTCAGGTCAAGAATTTTTTAATATAAATAAAGTCTTTTTTAAGAATATAAACGGTTCTAATATTGAGGCATATATAATTGCTATTAATGAAAATTCTATAAAAGTTAAAGTTCCAGAAAATGTTGGAGATGGTAAAATTACTATTCAGACTGTAAAGACTGGTGGTATTACCAATGAATATACTTCTTCACAAATATTCAAAACATTCATGCCTTCGTTTGATTTTTCACCTAAGAGTGGTAAAGAAGGAGATGAGGTTGTTATTAGTAGTAATGATAATATTTCAGGTGTGAGTGCTGTTTTATTTGGAGGTGTATCTTCTATACCAATAATTAATAATGAAAATTTTATTCAAGTACTTGTTCCTAGGAATGCTAAAACTGGTAAAATAATTATTAAGACGGATAAATATGGTGATGTTGCAAGTTTAATTGATTTTAGATTAGAAGATATTTTAAATAGTTCTACAACAACTGGAAATGTTATAGATAAACAGAAAGAAGATGTATCGTTAGATTATAATCATCCAACAATAAAATTTAATGGTATTGTTCCTATTTGTAATGTTGATGGAATAAATGAAAAGACTGGAGATTACATTAATAACTGTGATTTTGAGGATTTAATGGCTTTAGTCAATAAATTTATTAATTTTATTTTAATAACTTTAGCTACACCACTTTTTGCATTAATAATGATATATGTAGGGTTTATATATTTGACTTCTGGTGGTGACTCAGGAAAGATATCTTCTTCGAAGAAGATATTTCAGAATGCTTTTTTGGGTTATATTATTGCTTTAGCTTCTTGGTTAATTATTAAAACAATCTTAACTTCATTTGGTTATGTTGATATAAGTAAGTGGTTTTAAATTATTATTTAATTTTATTCTATGAAAATTTTTAAAGATAAAAAATATACATTTTTTTCAAAATTATTAAAAGGAGGATTGATTTTTGTATTTGCTTTTTCTGTATTTCTACCAGGTGTTATTGTTTATAGTGATCAGACTGTGCAAACAAAAATCGAAAATCCATTAGGAGAAAATGGTCCGCAAGATATACCAGATTTTATCGATAGAGCAATTGATATTGTGTTGGTTGTAGGTGTACCTATTGTTGTTCTTGCTATAATATATAGTGGTTTTCTTTTTGTTTCTGCACAAGGAAATTCTGAAAAACTTAAAAAAGCAAAGCAAGCAATTTTATATAGTATTATAGGAGCAGTTTTACTTTTAGGGGCGTTTGTTATAGCAAATGCTATTTCAGATACGGTTAAAGATATAGAGAAGGGTGCTTAGTTACAATAATGGTCGATTATTTAAATAAAGTTTATTTATAAAAATTATGAATATATTACCAATTGCAGAAGCTGCAGGACCAGTAACAGATATAACAAGTTTAATAACATTCTTATCTGATATATTATCGAATGCGATTCTTCCTCTTCTTATAACACTAGCTGTCATAGGTTTTGTCTTTGGAATTATAAAATATTTAGTTGCAGGAGATAATGAAGAAAAGCGTAAGAAGGGTAAGGAATTTATGACTTGGGGTTTGGTATCTTTATTTGTTATGGTTAGTTTCTGGGGGATAATATCAATTTTTCAGAAATCATTTAATGTAACAGAAGATGGAAGTAATATTAGGATTCCGAGGATTCCAGAGTCAAATTAAGCTTGTTCTAGTATTGTATTATTGTTATAATATATAGAGAGTTTGTTTATAATTATTAGTTTGGTCGCTTATTATTAAGAATTTAAAAATATATGAAAAAATTTGTATTATTTGGTTTAGTTTCATCTTTTTTGCCAGTTGCAGCTTTTGCAGCAGCAGATTTGGGTGATGTTTTAGCAAAACTTATAGGTTATCTTAACTATATTGTTCCGGCATTGATTACTGTTGCTGTGGTTTACTTTGTTTGGGGAGTTATTTCTTTTATTACTTCAAGTGAAGAAGAAGCTAAGAAAAAAGGTAAAACAAAGATAATCAATGGTCTTATCGGCTTATTTGTTATTGTTTCTTTCTGGGGAATTATTGCTATAGTTCAAAGAAGTTTAGAAGTTAATCCTTATCCATCTGGAGATATTGTTCCAGATGTTCCTACAAGAATTAATAATTAATTTATGAATTTATTTTTTACACCTATAGCTGAAGCAAGTGCGCAAACATTAATGAATAGTATAAATAAGGTTATAATTAATCCACTTATTATTCTTTTGTTTTCTTTAGCTGTTGTGTACTTTATTTTGGGGCTTGTTAGATATCTATTATCTCCAGACAATGAAGATGTTAGAAAAACAAGTAAATCTCATATGTTTTGGGGTTTGGTAGGAATATTTATCATGCTTTCAGTTTATGGCATATTAAATATAATAGTTAATACTCTATCTTAACTTACAAACCCTTAGTATACAAAAGACATCAGGCACGCCTGATGTCTTTTGTATTGGTGACCTTACCGGGAATCGAACCCGGATTACCGGCTTGAAAAGCCGATGTCCTAACCGTTAGACGATAAGGCCGAAATTAAAACTTAAATAGTATAGCATTTTTATCGAATTAATCAAATAGTCTAAAACAAACAATGCTCGATCCTTAAGGGGAATCGAGCATATCTTTGTACTTTTGATACCAAGGTTCTTTTTTGGCACTTTCGAGAAAGATTGTTAATTTCTCTCTCCCTTGAATTAGAACCTTTTCAATATTTTCTTTTTTTATTGGATAGATTTCAATGAAATTCCAAAGATTTTCAGGAAATTCAGTTTTGTCTATCACAACAGTTTTTTCATCTTTTTTGGTTACTCTTCTTATTTGAGTGGAACCATTGGAAAAAAATTTTACAGCAAAAATATCATATGTGATAGGTAAATCTTTTACATTCACCCTACCTTCAATCTTAGATATTTTTAGACTGTCATCACTCGAAAGATCAAAAACAACTCCAGTAGAAGTTGTTGATTGTTGTTTTTTCATAAGTATAAGATTTAGATTTATTGAAATATTATAACTAATTTTTAAAAAAGTCAAGTTTTTTAAGTATTTTATTGTGATATAATATATAAATTATGGATAATAAAGAATTAAATGGTTCACTCATTCTTATACGACACCAAGAATCAGAATGGAATAAACTTGGTAAATGGACAGGTTTTGTTGATATTGGTTTATCAGAAGATGGTAAGTTGAAGGCAAAAGAAATTGGAGAAAAAATTAAAGACTTTAAATTTGATGATATTTTTATTTCAACTCTCAAAAGAACTAAGGAGACCCTTGATCAAATAATAAGTCAAAGAGAAGATAAAGATGAATGCATTTCAAAAATTGAAATTTCTTCAGCAATAAATGAACGTGATTATGGTGATTATACTGGTAAAAATAAATGGGAGATAGAAAAAGAAGTAGGGGAAGAAGAATTTAAGAGAATTAGACGTGGTTTTAGTCATCCTATTCCAGGAGGAGAAACATTAAAAATGGTTTATGAAAGATCTGTTCCTTTTTATATAGAAAAGATTTTACCTTTAATAAAAAAGAATAAAAATGTTTTAATTGTTGCGCATGGTAATTCGATAAGATCATTAATTAAATATATTGAGAATATTTCAGATGAAGATATCTCAAACGTTGAAATGAATTTTGGAGACGTTTTAATTTATAAGGTTAACGATAAAGGTTATTTAGTTAAAAAAGATATAATAAATGTTTAGTTTTACTTTTAAAATAAACATTTTTGATATATAATTTAATAGGTTTTCGAAAAGGAAGCGTGGCTGAGTGGTTGAAGGCACCGCTTTCGAAAAGCGGCAAGGGCGAAAGCTCTTCGTGAGTTCAAATCTCACCGCTTCCGCAGTCGTTTTTTATTAGTTAATTAATTATAAATTATGAAAATTGAAACAAAAGATTTAGGTTTATATGTACTTGCTCTAGCTGTTGTAATTTTCTCTATAATGTTTTTTCTTTCAGCAAAGAATTTTTCTACTCAAGGAACTTACGTAGAGGTTAAGGGTTTATCTGAAAGAATTGTAAAAGCAGATACTGCTATTTGGTCGCTTAATTTTGAGGTTAGATCAAACGATATAGATTCTCTTTATGCAAAGATAGAAAAGGATACAAGTACAATTAAGTCTTTCTTAAAAGAAAAAGGTTTTGAAGATAGTGAGATAAATGTTGCACCTGTTAATATTTATCAAGATACTTATAAAGAAGCTTTATTTAGATATAATTCAAATATACAATTATCTGTCTACACTAAAAAAGTTGACCTAGTAAGGTCTTCATCACAAGATACATTATTGTTGGTTAAAAAGGGAGTAACCTTGAACCAAAATTATATTAATTTTGAATTTAGTGATTTGAATAGCATTAAGCCTGAAATGTTAACTGAAGCTATTTCTAAAGCTAGACTTTCCGCTGATCAATTTGTAAATGATTCTGGATCAAAAATTTCTAAGATTTCAAGAGGGGATCAAGGGGTATTTAGTATTACAGAAAAAGACCCTGGTTCCCCTGAATATAAAAAGGTTAGAGTTGTTTCAACGTTAAGATTTCTTCTTAAATAAGGTTTGAAAATACGTTAACTTTTTGATATAATTAAAAAGTTAACGTATTTTTTTTATTTGCGCGGTTAGCT
>CAZUUH010000002.1:43526-61104 GCA_964623415.1 uncultured Candidatus Saccharibacteria bacterium
TTATTTGCGCGGTTAGCTCAGCTGGTAGAGCGACCCCTTGACGTGGGGTAGGCCAGGGGTTCGAGTCCCTTACCGCGCACATTTTATATGGAGAATACACAAGTAATAATTTTAGCTGCAGGTAAGGGTAAAAGAATGGAATCAGATGATCCTAAGGCTTTAGCCATGCTTCAGGGTAAGCCATTTCTTTCTCATATTTTAGAAACGATATCACAGATAAACTTATCAATTCCTCCAGTTATTGTTGTTGGGCACAAGAAAGAAAGAATATTTGATGTTTTTGGGAAGGATAGAAATTATGCTTTTCAAGAAGAACAACTTGGTACAGGGCATGCTGTTTTATCTGCTAAAAATTATATTGATAGTAGGGCAAAAACAATATTTGTTGTATCTACAGATCAACCATTAATTTCGAAAGAAACAATTGAAAAAATTATAAAAAATCATATTGAAAGTGAAGCACCTATAACTATGGGAACAGTCATTCTTCCAGATTTTAAAGATTGGAGAGCTGGTGCTTATAATCTTGGTAGGATTATAAGAGATGATAATGGTAATGTTATAAAGATAACAGAGTATAAAGATGCGACAGAAAAAGAGAAAGAAATTAAAGAAATAAATCCAGCGATATATGCTTTTGACAATGAATGGTTATGGAATAATATAAATCAACTTAAAAATCAAAATGCTCAGAGTGAATATTATTTAACTGATTTAATAAAAATAGCACAAGAGCAAAATCTAAAAATAGAAGCAATACCTGTTTCTAATATGATGGAAATTTTTCAACCAAATAGCAAAATAGAATTAGATATTCTTGAGGGTATATTGCAAAATCAGAAACTATAGTTATTTGTTTATTTGAACCCAGATGTATATATCTTCAACAGCCTTAATAGCATCGCCAGAAGCGATGTTATTTTGTTGATATTTTGTATTGGTACAATCTCCAGCAGCCCATATACCATCTTCTGAGGTTCTTTGATTTGTTGGATCAACAATTATCTTACCATTTTTGTCTATCTCTAATAAATGATTTAAAAAGTTTGTATTTGGAACCTGCCCAATCTCTACAAATAGACCATTTGTTTGTAGGGTATTTTCTTCACCAGTAATTGTATTTTTATAAGTAATAGATTCAAGAAAATTATTACCATTAGCTTTCACAATCTCTCCATTTATTATTATTTTAAACTTAGGGTTATTTTTTAGCTTTTCAACTGTTATAGCATCAGCTTTAAATTTATCTTTCCTGTGTATGAGCGTAACGCTTTTACAGTAAGCAAGAAGTTGAGCTGATGTTTCAAAAGCTGAATTGCCACCTCCAACCACAACAACATCTTGATCTATAAAAAGTGGACCATCACATGAAGCACAGTATGTTATACCCTTATTTTCAAATTTACTAGCATTTTCTATTCCTAATTTTTTATGATGACTACCTGTCGCTATCAATAAAGATAATGTCTGATATTCTTTACCAGATTCAGTTTTGATTGTAATTATTCTGTTCTCTTTTTTTACTTCTGTAACTTTTTCTTCTTCTATTACATCTAAAAACTCACCTTTATAATATAAAACGTGTTTTTTAAGATTATCCGCTAACTCTATTCCAGATATTTCTGGGGTACCTATCCAATTATATATTTTATCTGAAACTACAGATTGGCCACTAAATTCACTTGTGATTATAGCTCCCTTTAATTGTTTTCTTGCTGAGTAAACACTAGCAGATGATCCAGCTGGTCCTCCACCCAATATTATTAAATCATACATGTTGTTATTTTATCACAAAAATTAATAATCTAAAAAGAGCTCTTTCGAGCTCTTTTTAGATTATTTTTTTCTTCTTAGGAATGCTGGAACGGTACTCCATTCATCCGCTGTATCATCTATGAATAAGTCATCTTCTTTGTCTTGTTTTTTAGAATCACTTTTTGTTAATGTAGGTAAATCTTCTTTTGTTTGATTTTGTTGTTCTATCTGAGATGATTTATCTTGACCTATTTGGAATAAAGATCTCTTAGGTCCATCAGTAGGGAAGCCAGTTGCAATTACGGTAACTTTAACTTCTCCTTTCTTTAACTTATTGTCTTGTATTGTTCCAAATATTACTTTAGCATCTTTGTCTATTGAATCAGTTATAACCTTAGCAGCTTCTTGTATTTCGTGGATAGTTAGATCATCACCACCTGAGATAGCAAATAATACTCCTTTTGCTCCAGATATGGATAAATCAAGAAGAGGGGAATTAATTGCTCCAAGAGCAGCTTTTTCTGCGCGTCCTTCTCCTGCTGCGACACCTATACCCATAAGAGCACTACCAGCATCACGCATAACAGCTTTTATGTCAGCGAAGTCTACGTTTATCATTCCTGGTGTTGTTATAAGCTCTGAGATGCCTTCCACTGCCTGTTTTAAGACTTCGTCACACATTGCAAAGGCTTGTTTAAATCCAACCTCTTTACCAGAGATAACAATAAGCCTATCGTTTGGAATAACTAATATAGCATCTACTTCTTTTTCTAATTCACTTAGACCCATATCAGCTAATTTCATTCTTTGATTACCCTCAAAAGAGAATGGTTTTGTAACAACAGCAACGGTTAATATTCCTTGTTCTTTTGCAGCTTGAGCAACTATGGGAGCGGCACCAGTACCTGTTCCACCACCCATTCCACAAGCAATGAAAACCATGTCGGCACCCTTAATTACATCTTGTATTTCTGCTTTAGTTTCTTCTGCTGCACGACGTCCAACTTCTGGATTCATTCCAGCTCCAAGTCCCTTAGTTAGATTTTTACCCAAGTGAACCTTTTTCTCTGCTAAAGAGTTGTGCAGATCTTGAGTGTCTGTATTCATTACAATAAATTCAACTCCTTTAACTTTAGAGTTGATCATATGGTTTAGAGCATTTTTCCCTGAACCGCCAATTCCAACAACTTTAATTCTTGCGAATGATTCAATCTCTGGATTTAATTTAGGCATAAATATTTATAGACGAAAGTCTTTCATTAATGAATAATAATATTACAGGTATATAATACCAGAAACTAAAAAAAAGGGAATATTTGACAAATAGAATTTATGTTGCCTTGTTAGATTAAGGAAGTAACTGAGAAAAAATAGATTTAAAGAATTGTTTTATTTCTTTAATCATAGAAGAACTTGTTTGTTCAAAATAGCAATCATTTATTTCTGTTAGTGCACAAGACAATGCTGTAAACCAAGAATTATCACGAATTTTATATTTATTATTTACAGAGTAATCAGATGGACCAATTTTTATAGGCAATTTAAGTTGAGTACGAGCAATATTTTCAATATTATTTATACCTGCTCCTCCTCCAGTAATTATAATTCCAGCAGGAAGAAGTTCGTTACGTTTTATTTTTTTTAGTTGATTTTCTATTAATTCAAATATATCAGAAAGTCTTGCTTCTATTATTTCATCTATTTTCTTTTTGGAGTAATCTCCACCTGTTACACTACCAAGTTTTATACTCTCAGCTTCTTCAAGAGATACCCTAAGACCTAAAGCTATATCTTTTGTTATGTCCATTCCGCCTATTGAATATACACCAACTGAAATTGGGATATTATTTTCAAAAATAATAGTTGAAACAGTTTCAGCCCCTATATCAATAAGCATACATCCAGCAGTTTTTTGTTTATTATTAAGAAGTATATTTGAAAGCGCAATAGGTGAGGCTATTATCTCTTCAACATCTATTTTAGCTAGAGCTAGGGATGTTACTAAATCTTCAATATTATGTTTAAGACAAGTTATAAATAAAGTTCTAACTTCCAGTTTTGTACCTATTAATCCCTCTGGTTTAACGTATATTTCTTTACCATCAAGTTTATAAAATAATGGGATTGAATGTATTATTTTTTTATTAGTTTTATCTAAGTTTTCTTCACTGTTTGAAATAACCTTAGATACATCTGTGTTTGTAATTTCTTGATCAGCTTTTGTCGTAATGATCGTACCTGAAGATATCGAGGAAGATACACTAATACCACCGATCGATACATAAGCTTTACGGATTTTTATTCCAAGAGTATTTTCAGCTTGTTTAACTGCTTTTTTTATACCTCCAGCAACTAAATCAGGATTAACAACATATCCGAAACGCATACCATTTGTTTCAGACATTCCTGTCGCTAAAATTTCTGGTTCTTTCTTTCCATGTGGGTAACCAACAACTATAACTTTAGTAAAGCTTGTTCCAATATCTATTCCGCAAGTATAGTTGTTTTTTATTGACATATAAATTTAAAAAATTAATGATTAAAAATCTTAAGGTATTTTTTTTCCTCTCTTTCCATTTTACTACTATGTTCGTAACCTTTCAAATGTAATAAACCGTGGATAAGTAAAAATTTAAAAAATTGTCTATATGTCATATTAAAAAGAGGAGCATCTTCTTTTATCTTTTTAGGATCAAGTGTTATTTCTCCCGAGTGTTCTGACAAAGGAAAAGATAGAATATTTGTTGTTTTATCTATATTCCTGTATTGTTTATTAATCTTTCTTTGTTCATTTGGTTTTAATAAACTTAAACCAAATTCATAATTTATACCTAAAATTTTATTTTTTATAGAGACAAAAGGCAAGCGTGGAAGCTTGCCTTTTGTCTTGTTTGTAATTGTGCAGAATTCACTTTTTTGCATACTTTAATTAAGCCCTTCTTACTCTTGATCCTGGTTTTACTCCTTTACCTAATTTATAAAGTCTTTCTTGTTCTTTACGTTTAGATATTTTTTTAAGAGCAGCAAGTTTAATTTTTACTTTAGACTCTGCTCTTTTGTTATAGCGACCATCTTTTACTTTTTGTATAATACCAGTTTCTTGTACTTTACGAGTAAACCTGCGAATTAAATTCACATTGTTTTCGTTTGCATTTTTCTTTACTTCTACTACTGTAATCATAGAAAATATATTATCATAACAAATCCTCTGGGTCAACGTTTATTTTAAATGATAAGGGTAAACTTTTAAGCTTATTGTATAAATCTGTATTTATATTTTTTTTATCACTAATAGGAAGAGGCCAGTCTTTTCTATCAATTTTTATTACTGTATTGGTTATGTACTGTCCTTTTATTTTACCGACAAAAGCACTAAATATTTGTGGATCATATTCTACAAAAATTTTATCAATAAAAGATCTTGCTTTTTCTGTTTCTATTTTTGTTCCAGAAAAAGTTATTTTAATTAACCTTTTGAATGGAGGATATCCAAAATCTTTTCTTTCTTTTAGGTCTTCTCTAAAAATAGGTAAAACATTACCATTTATTATATGTTCAAGTATCGAATTTTCTTTTATTCTTGTTTGAATTAATAAATTTCTTTTTGTTATATATTGTAATTTTTCAATTGTATGGATTATCTTTTGAGTTATATTAAAAGAGGGAATAGACAAAAGCCCGTCTATTGAAATTATAGCACTGTGAATTACAGGATTATGTAAATAAGAAAATATCATCTCTGTTCCAATTAAAATACTACCTGGTTTTTTACTGAAATTTTCTATTGCTATTTTTGCTTCTTTTTCTGTCACTGTTTCTTTGTCTATTTGATATATGTTTGCCTTAGGGAATAACTTATTTATTTCTTCTCTTACTCTGTCTGTGCCTATACCAAGTGGTGTTAGATTCCAGCTTAAACATTTAGGACACCTTGTTTCTGTTCCTTCTTTTTTACCACATTTATTACACATGAATATTCTTTGAGATTTTACCAAGGTATTTTTGTTTTCCTTTAATTCGTATAAAACCATAGGAGTAGAACAATTATCGCAAAGTAAAGTATGCCCACAATCATGACAAATGGTGACAGGAGCTAGTCCTTTCCTTATAGAGAATAAGACGACAGATTCATCTTTAGATAGAGCATCCTCAATCATTTTTATAGTTTTTTCAGATAAAATTGAAAACTTTTTTAAACCATCCTTGTCTTTTTCTTCACGCATATCTATTATTATTTCTCTTTCTACTTGTGGAAGTCTAAAAAGTGGAGAAGCTACTTCTTCCAGCTCTCCTATTTCATTACGATAAAGCGTCTCAGGTCTTAATATAGTATCTCCCATTATTAATTTTATTTTTTTTAGAGAAGATAAAATTTCTACAAAACTTCTTATGTCTATGTATGGGCGACTGTATTGTTTATATGAATCAGAACTTTCATTTTCTATTATTATTGTTTTAATATCATATCTTGGTATTGATAAAAATATTCCCGTGGCGATTATTATTACAGGGTGTTTTTCTTTAATTAAAGAATTGTAACCTTCAATTAATTTTTTCTTTCCCATTTCATTGTGGAAATAATATAGATATTGTTCAATTCCTTTTGACAATGCTTCTTTAAAGATTTCAATATCGTATCTTGTCGGAACACAAATAAAAACAGATTGCTTTTTAGCAAACGACTCTCTTATTAATGTCCTATAAAAAGCTATACGATCTTCTGTTAATGCTTGAAAAATTAATTTTTCTTGTTTTATTTTATCATCATTCCTATTCTCTACAGTTTCTTCCTTATTTTCTGGTTGATTTAATTTAGATAAATTTTCTAAAAATATGTTTGGTATTAAGGATTTAATAATTGTTCCAGTATTACTTATTGTGTAATCCTTCATTCTTTCACAGGCTTCAAAAAATGATACTGTTAATAATGAGGGTCCTTTAACCTTGATTATTTTTCTTAATTGGTAGTCTTGACCTTTTATGTCTGTCTTCAAGCTTATCGCATCTTCAATGTTTATAACAATAGCATCTATATTTTTCTTTCTAACTGGTACAGTTACAATATCGCCAAGATTTACTTGAATTGATGAAAAATAAGTTAGGCTATCTTTTTGCCCTCCTTTTTGTAAGGGGATAACTGTTAATATAAACATACATTAATATTATCATACGAATCAATTAAAAAACACCATAAAATTGTATTTGCTTCTTTATGTCTTTTACTGTTATAATCATTCATAGTTATGGGTATTTTTTCTAAAAAATTAGGTATAGATTTAGGAACAGCGAATACACTGGTTTATTTTCCAGGTAAGGGGGTTGTTTTAGATGAACCATCTGTTGTTGCAGTTTCTGAGCAAGAAAATACAATTTTAGCTATTGGTTCTGAAGCAAAAGAAATGGTTGGTAAAACTCCAGAAAGTATTATTGTATATCGTCCAATGAGAGATGGTGTTATAGCTGATTATAGAGTTACAGAAGCGATGCTTAGGTATTTTATTTCTAAGGCTCTTGGTAAATATAATTTATTCAAACCAGATGTTATGGTTTCTGTCCCTGCGGGTATTACATCCACTGAACGTCGAGCTGTTGTGGAGGCAGCTATTCGTGCTGGAGCTAAAAATGCTTATGTTGTAAAAGAACCTATATTAGCTGCAATTGGAGCTGGAATACCGATACAAGAATCACGTGGATATATGATTATGGATATTGGTGGAGGTACTACAGATGTTGCAGTAATTGCTTTGGGTGGTATTGTTGCATCAACTTCTGTTAAGTGTGCAGGTAATAGGATAGATCAAGCGATTGCTGATTATATAAAAAAGACATTTAATTTAGCTATAGGTGATAAAACAGCAGAATTAATTAAAATAAAAATTGGAGCAGCTATACCTCTTGAAGAAGAGTTAACGATCACTATAAAAGGCCGAGATTACATACAAGGACTTCCTAGAACAGCACAGATTTCTACAAATGAAGTTGTTAGAGCTATAGATAAAGAATTAAGAATAATGATTAATGCTGTAAAAGAAGTTTTATCTCAAACTCCTCCAGAGTTGGCCTCTGATATTATAGATGACGGCATAATTATGACCGGAGGTTCTTCTCAGATTAGAAATTTAGCTGATCTTATATATCGTAGGACTGGTGTTAAGGCTCGTGTTGCAGAAGAATCTCTACTTTGTGTTGCTAAGGGTACAGGTGAAGCATTAAACCATTTAGATACATATAAAAAGAGTATTTTAAGTAAAAAATAAAATTGTAAGATTTTATTTTTTACTTTTATTCAATAAATAAATATGATTGATAATTTAGATACAATATTTCCTAAAATTTTATATCATAGTTATGTTATAGAATCTAATCCAGATAACGAAACCGTTAAAAGGGTTTTAAATTTTTTGGAATTAAGAGGTATTATTAAAAATAATAGTATAGATTTATTTCATAAAATATATGAGTCTTTTACCTTAGAAGATAGTCATTTTCTTAAAGAATGGCATAGCAGACTTGGGGTTGGTGGTTTGAGTAAGGTTTGCCTTATTGCTACAAAAACAATAAATAGAGAAGCAGAGCAGGCTCTTTTAAAAGTAATAGAAGAGCCAGCTCTAAATACCTATTTCTTTTTTATTATTCCTAATACTTCTTTGCTTTTGGATACGATATTATCTAGAGTTCAAGTTGTTAGTTTAAAAAATAAAAAAGATGTATCTATTAGTAAAGAAGTTGAGAATTTTATAAGTTTTGATTATAAAAAAAGATTTGATCAAATAGCTTTAATTATAAAAAATAATAAAGATGAAGAGAGTAGCGGAAAATTAAGATATTATGCGAATCAATTTATAAATGAATTAGAAAGAATTTTTTATAATAATTTTAAAAAAAATATTAAAGAAAAAAATATTTCAAATATTTTATTTGAAATACAAAAGAGCAGGGAATATTTAAAAATTCCAGGTTCAAGTGTAAAGATGGCTTTAGAGAATTTAGCAATTATGATATAATAAAATATATGTCTTATAATACACAAAATTTTAAATTACAATTAAAAAAAGTTGAAGACTGGTTAAGTAAAGAATATTCTCAAGTGCATACAGGTCGTGCAACTCCTATTGTTTTAGATGGGGTTATGGTGGAGAGTTACGGTAGCCGTATGCCTATTAAAAATGTCGCAAGTATAACAATAGAAGATCCAAAAACACTTCGTATTGCACCTTGGGATAAGTCTCAAATAAAAGCAATTGAAAGTGCTATTTTGGTTTTAAATTTAGGTTTATCTGTTGTATCAGATGGAGATGGTGTTCGTGCTATTTTTCCAATGCTTACAACTGAGAATCGTTTAAAGCTTGTGAAGGTTTTAAAAGATAAATTAGAAGATGCTCGTATTAATGTTCGCAAAGAAAGACAGAATGAAATAGATATGCTCGAGGGTTTTAGTGAAGATGAATTAAAAAGAGCAAAAGATGAAATTCAAAAATGTGTAGATGAAGCAAATGCTAATCTTGAAGTAATATTTGATAAAAAAGAAAAAGAATTAATGAATTAATTATATGAATATTTTAATTTTTGTAATAGTTTTATTGGTGCTTGTTTTATCCCATGAATTTGGTCACTTTATTGCTGCTAAAAAAGCTGGAATACGTGTTGATGAATTTTCTTTTGGTTTTCCGCCTAGAATTTTTGGTAAAAAAATAGGTGAGACAACTTATAGTTTAAATCTTTTACCACTTGGTGGTTATGTCAAAATTTTTGGAGAGAATCCTGATGAAGATTCTATTAATGGTCCAGATAGTAAAAGAAGTTTTATTAATAAACCAAAATATATCCAAGCAATTGTTTTGCTCTCTGGAGTTTTAATGAACTTACTTGTTGCTTTTATTTTATTATCTGTTGGTTTTATGTCTGGATTGCCAACATCTTTGTCTTCTGTACCAGAAGGTTATAATATTGATAATCACAATCTAACAGTTACGTCTGTTGTAAAAAATTCCCCATCTGATATTGCTGGTTTAAAAACTGGAGATATTCTTGTAATGCTTGAAACAGATAATATAAAAACAGAATCTTTAGAGTCAAAAGAAGGTCCAATTCTTGTTCAATCTTTTATTAAAGAAAATGGTAAAGAGGAAATACTTGTTTCTGTGGTTAGGGGAGATGAATTAAAACAATTTTCTGTTACACCAGCTTTCAACGCCGAAAATAATCCAGTGATTGGTATTTCTATGGATATTATCGGTAAATTAAAACTACCATTTCATTTGGCTATGTGGGAAGGTCTTAAATTAACAGGAGATGTATTTTGGGGTACAATAATTGGTTTTTTTAATTTAATTCGCGATGCATTTATCGGACAAGCTAGCATATCTTCTTTAACTGGACCAGTTGGAATTGTAGGCGTTATAGGAGATGCAGCAAGCTTTGGTTTTGTGTATCTATTGTCTTTTACAGCCTTAATCTCAATTAATCTTGCAGTTATTAACCTTATACCTTTTCCAGCTCTTGATGGAGGTAGATTGATTTTTTTATTAATTGAAAAAATTAAAGGTTCAAGAATAAAACCACAGATAAGTAATTGGATTAATGCAGCAGGTTTTCTTATCTTAATGATTTTAATGGTTTTTATTACTTATCACGATATACTTAAACTTTTTTAAGTTTACATTTTATAAAATTTGTGGTAGTGTAAAACATACTATAAAAAAGTGTTAGAGGTCCGACCTCTACGAGAGGTCGGACCTCTAAGCTTTTTATTTTTATATATCCAAAATTATGCAAATTAGAAACATAGCAATTATTGCTCACGTTGACCACGGTAAGACAACCTTAACTGATCAGATGATGAAGCAATGTAAAATGGTAGAAGATGGTTTTACAATGGATTCAAATACTCTTGAGCTTGAACGTGGTATTACTATTTATTCTAAAAATACTTCAGTTTTATACAAAGACACCAAAATAAATATCGTTGATACTCCAGGACACGCTGATTTTGGTTCTGAGGTGGAACGAGTTTTAAGAGCAATAGATGCAGTTATTTTACTAGTTGATGCTCAAGAAGGACCAATGCCACAAACTAGATTTGTTTTAAAGAAATCTCTTGAACTTGGGCTTAAACCTATAGTTGTGATTAACAAGATAGACAAAAAAGCAGCTAATCCTAAAAGAGTTTATGATGAAGTACTTGAGTTGTTTATCGAACTTGGTGCAAATAGTGATCAGTTAAACTTTGATGTTTTGTATGCCATTGGTAAACAGGGTATAGCTAAGAAAAATATTGAAGATGAATCTGACAATCTAGACCCTCTTCTTGATATAATTCTAAGTGAGGTGAATGATGCCTCTGTAAACATTGACGAATCATTTAGTGCTCAGGTTTTTAATTTAGGGTATGATAATTTCTTAGGAAGATTAGCAATTATTCGTGTTTATTCTGGAGAGTTAAAATTATCTTCACCAGTTATTGTTAAAAGTGGAGATGATAAATCTAGGAATGCAAAAATTACTAAGATGTTTACTTTTGAGGGTTTAAATAGAAAAGAAATTGATACATTAATAGCAGGAGATATTGCTGTTGTTGCTGGAATTCCAGATGTTTATATTGGTGAGACTATTTGTGATAAATTGGAAACACCAGCTTTGCCATCTATTTCTATTGATGAACCAACTATCTCACTTAACTTTCTTGTTAATGATTCTCCTTTTGCTGGCAAAGAAGGTAAATATGTTACAAGTAGACAAATAAAAGAAAGATTAGAAAAAGAATTGGAAATGAATGTTGGTTTAAAGATAAATTTTGATAATTCAGACAATGAAGAAAAGAGAGAAGGTTTTCTTGTTTACGGAAGAGGGGAATTACATATTGCTATTTTACTTGAAAATATGAGAAGAGAAGGTTATGAGTTACAAGTTTCACAACCTCATGTAATAATAAAAGAAGAAGAAGGTGAGAAGTTTGAGCCATACGAAGAGGTTACTATTGATGTTCGTAATGAATTTTCTGGTAACGTTATTGAAAAATTAACAGCAAGACGTGGAATCATAACAAATATGCAAGAGAAAGAGGGTATTGTTAGGATGTTGATTGAAATACCAACAAGAGGATTACTTGGTTATCGTGGCCAATTTATTGTTGACACTAGGGGTGAAGGAATTATTGCTTCTAGATTTATAGGTTTTAAAAAGTATGCAGGAGATATTAAAAAGAGAGATGTTGGGTCTATGACTTCAATGGTTAATGGTAAGGTTTTAGATTTTTCACTTTGGACACTTCAAGAAAGAGGAATTTTGTATATAGAACACGGTAATGATGTTTATGAGGGTATGGTTGTAGGTAATGTTACTAAGGGTGATGAGATGGTTGTTAATCCTACAAAGGGTAAGCAATTAAGTAATATGCGTGCCTCTGGAACAGATGAAGCTATAATAGTTAAACCTTCTTATAAATTAACAATAGAAAGAGGGTTAGAAATTATGGCAGATGATGAATATTTAGAAATTACACCTGTAAGTGTTCGTCTCAGAAAGAAGCTTTTGAGAGAGCAAGATAGAGCAAAAATTAAATCTGCAACTATAAAAAATTAAAAACAGTTTTTGTATTGACTTTATCTTATAGTAATGCTATTATGATAAAACATTAAATTAATAATCTTTTAAAGAAAGACAAAATGGCAAACACAATTACATTTAAAGCAAAGCAAGTTGGTAAACGTATTTTATCTGGGCTTCCTACTCGCGCTCATGAAGTTATAGTAAGCAGATTTGGTCTTTCCAATGATACAGATAGAAAAACTCTTGAAGCTATAGGAAAGAAGTATGGTATTACCAGAGAGAGAGTAAGACAAATAGAAAATTCAGCAATCGCACTAATCAGAAAATCAGAATATTTTCAAAACGAAAAAGATGTTTTTGAAGAATTAAAAAATCTAATGCATACTCTTGGTTCCGTTGTTTCTGAAAGTGAATTACTTAATCATTTATCTAAAGATAAATTAGTTCAGAATCACATACATTTATTTTTAACTCTTAGTGATTCTTTTGTTAAATATAAAGAAGATGATAATTTTAAGACACGTTGGAGTGTTAGTTCTGAATTATCTGAAAAAATTCAAAAAACTTTAAAAAATATTTATGAATCATTAGAGGATGACGAATTAATTCCAGAAGGAGAATTAATTTCTAGATTTTTAGATGAAGTTAAGGATTTATCTGAACAATACAAGAACGAAGAAATGGCTCGTCGTTGGCTCTCTTTATCTAAAAAAATTAATAAAAATCCTTTAGGTGAATGGGGTAAGTTTAATTCTGCTGGTATAAAAACAAGAGGAATTAAAGATTATGCTTTTCTCATAATGCGTAAACATGGTTCACCAATGCATTTTAGAGAAGTAGCAAAAGCAATAACAGATACATTTAATAGAAAATGTCACACAGCTACTTGCCACAATGAATTAATAAAAGATAAAAGATTTGTTCTTGTTGGTAGAGGAATATATGCTTTAGCTGAATGGGGTTATAAGACAGGTGTTGTGAGAGAAGTAATTCGAGGATTAATTAAAAAGAATGGTCCAATGAAAAAGGATGATATCATTGAACAAGTAATGAAAGAAAGATATTTAAAGAAAAATACAATTTTAGTAAATCTTCAAAATTCTAAATATTTTAAGAAAAATAAAGAAGGTCAGTACACCTTAGTATCATAAAAAGAAAATCTCAAGTATTAGACTTGAGATTTTCTTTTTTGTTTATTATTTGATACAATATTATATATATGATAGGTGAATTTCTTGCAAGTAATAACATAAATTTAATACAACTACTTATTTCAATTGTTGGTTATTTGATGCCTATTCCTTTAGCTTATATAGCTATAAAATTGTGGCATGATTATAGACAAGAAAAATTTATAGCAGGTATAGAGTGGGTTTTACTTGAGATACAAGTTCCTCGTGAGATTGTTAAAACTCCAGCTGCAATGGAATTAATATTTTCAAATGCTTTTTATCATAAAAGTATGAAAGGTTTTTGGGAAAGATTTGTTATTGGTGCTCCTTGGCTTTGGTTTTCACTTGAGATTGCTGCTGTTGAGGGTAAAGTCCATTTTTATGTCAGAACTCCAACTAGAATTAGAGATTTAGTTGAAACTCAAATATACGCACAATATCCACAAGCAAAAGTTATTGAAGTTGAAGATTACACAGAAAAAGTTCCTCAATATAAAAAGAATGGCACTTATGATATTTGGGGTTGTGAATTTACTAAAGAAAAAGAAGATTTTTTACCAATTAAAACATATAAAAATTTTGGGGATGAAATGAAGACAGGGATTAAAGAGGAGTTTAAGGTTGATCCTATCACTCCTACTATTGAATACTTAGGTTCATTGCCGAAAGGTCAGCAAGTTTGGATTCAAATAGTTATTAGGCAAAATATTAAAAAATATCGTAGTAAGAAAACTGGTAAAGAAATTAATTTTAACGAAGCAGCAATAGAACATATAGATAAGGTTTTAGAGGGTTATATAAGAATTAATGATTTTGATAAAGAAAATATTCCTACAGCCAAACAGATTTTTATGCCGGATCATTTAAAACCACTCATTACTGCTATAACAGAGAATATGTCAAAAATACATTTTGACTGTGGTATTCGTTTAATTGCTATCTCGGATAAAAAATATTGTACATTAGATCAATTTAACAATTTAAGACGCGAAGTTCGTCTGCTTTTTCGTCAGTATTCAATGCCAGCAATTAATGAACTTAGTCGTATAAATTCTTCACAGTTTGATGCTCCATGGTCAGATCCGACAGGTTTAGCTTTAGATAGTCTTAAAAAAAGAATATTAAATTTTTATAGAATGAGAACTTTTTTTCATCCACCAATCCAATTTGCGTTTAATTATCCTAAAATACTCTCAATCTTTTTCCCATCTGGTAAACCAGAAATATTTGTTGTTTCTCCAGAAGAGTTAGCAACTATATACCATTTCCCAGGTATGGTTTCTGAAACACCAAGCTTTAAGAGAATCGATACTAAGATTGCAAAACCTCCTTCAAATTTACCTGTATAGTATATGGATTTTTTAGTTAAATTTATTTACAAAAATAAAAAGAAAATAATTTATTTTGGAATAATTGTTCTTGTTTTTTCTTTTTTATTTACAAACTTAATTGTTACTTTAAGGAAAGAAAACAATAAAATAATTCATATATCTTCTGGTCAAACCACTCAAAGTATTTATAAAAACTTAAAAGATCAAAATTTAATTAAAAAAGAAAATTTTCTAAGATTTTTTATTAAAATATTTGGAGGAGAAAATAATATTGTTCCAGGAGATTATCTTATTAAAAAAGGCACACCTGTTTATCTTATTGCATGGAGAATAAGTAAGGGAGATCATAATATTTCACCAATTAAGATTACACTCCGAGAGGGTTTAAATAATGAACAGATTTCTAATATACTTAATAATAAAATTAAAAATTTTGATAAAAATGATTTTATTTTAAAAACAACAAATAAACAGGGTTATTTATTTCCAGATACTTACTTTATCTTTTCACTTGATACAAATAATGAGATTATAAATAAACTAGAAAATAATTTTGAAAGTAATATTAAGAAGGTAAATTCACTTATTGAAAAAAGTGGTAGAAGTTTAGACGAGATTATTATAATGGCTTCTGTTTTAGAGGGTGAAGCAAGTGGTAAGGATGATATTGGAATAATTTCAGGTATTCTTTGGAAAAGAATATCTATAGGTATGCCTTTGCAAGTTGATGTTGAACGTGATACATATAAGACCAAGGGTTTACCAAATAAGCCAATTAATAACCCTGGTATGATGTCTATAAAAGCAGCAATTTCACCTGTTTATTCAAATTATCTTTATTATCTTCATGATAAGAACGGAAAGGTACACTATGCTAAAACATTTGAAGAGCACCGTAATAATATAATTAAATATTTAAAATAGTATGATTTTAAAACTTGAAAAACAAAATGACTATGAATTAATTGATAGTGGAGAATGTCAAAAACTTGAAAGATATGGAGAGTATATTCTTAACCGTCCAGACATTGAAGCTCTTTGGAACAAAACAGATCCTGATATTTGGAGTTCTTCAGAATTAAATTTTATACGTGAAGGTAAAAAAACTAAATGGATTATAAAAAACGGTGTACCAAATAGCTGGAATATTAAATTTGATGATATAATTTTTTCTATTAAACCAACTTCTTTTAAGCACATTGGAATTTTTCCAGAACAATGTATAAATTGGAAGTGGATGGAGAATATAATTAAGAATAATATTAAAGAATATAAAGAAATTAATGTTTTAAATCTTTTTGCTTATACTGGTGGAGCTACTATGTTTTGTGCAAAAGCTGGAGCTTCTGTTTGTCACGTCGATGCTTCTAAAAATGCTGTATTTTGGGCTAAGGAAAACATTAAACTTTCCGGATTAGAAGATAAACCAATTCGTTTTATTATTGATGATGTAATTCTTTTTTTAAAAAGAGAAATTAAAAGAGGTAGAAAATATGATGCTATAATAATGGATCCTCCATCTTTTGGGCATGGTCCAAAAGATGAACTTTGGAAAATTGAAAATGATTTTCTTAAATTAATAGAACTTTGTAAAGAATTATTATCAGAAAAACCACTTTTTATGCTTATAAATGGTTATACAGCTGGGTATTCTTCAATTGTTTATGAAAATAATCTAAAGGAAATTTTTAAAGATATTGGTATTTATGAAAATGGAGAATTGGTTATAGAAGAAAAAAGTGGGAAGCTTCTTCCTTGCGGTATATTTGCAAGGTGGAGTAAAAATTAATTTATTTGTTTACATTTTAAGAAATGTATTCTATAGAGTAATTATTTAAATGAAAACAAAAAATAGAAAAACAGTATTTGTGGGAGTATCTGGTGGGGTAGATTCGTCTGTCGCAGTTGCTCTTTTGAAAGATCAAGGGTATAAAGTTGTCGGCGTTTTTATTCGTACATGGTCTCCAGATTTTATAGAATGTACTTGGCGTGATGAGCGACGTGATGCTATGCGTGTATGCGCTTATTTAAATGTACCCTTTGTGGAGTGTGACGCAGAGGATGCTTATAAAAAAGGAGTAGCTGATTATATGATAGAAGAGTATAAAAAGGGAAGGACTCCTAATCCAGATGTGATGTGTAATAGGGAAGTAAAATTTGGGGTATTTTGGAATTTTGCTAAAAAACATGGAGCAGATTTTATTGCAACAGGACATTATACTCGCGTAGAAGAAAATAGTTTTAGAGAAGCGACTAGTACAGAGGTCCAACCTCTGGCGAAGCAGAGAGGTTGTACCTCTGTGGCGCTTCTTAGGTCTCCCGATATTTCCAAAGATCAATCTTATTTCCTTTGGACTCTTACACAAGACGATCTTTCCCATACACTATTCCCTGTAGGTCATTTAGAAAAAACAGAAGTTCGAAAACTTGCGAAAAAATTTAAAATTCCAGTGGCAACAAAGAAAGATAGTCAGGGGGTATGCTTCTTAGGTCCTCTTGATATGAAAGATTTTTTGTCACATTACATCGAGAAAAAGAAGGGTAATGTCTTAAACGAAGAAGGTAGAATTATAGGTTCTCATGATGGAGCGTTATTTTTTACTCTTGGAGAAAGACATGGTTTTACCATCACAGAGAAAAGTGGAGAAGATAAACCATACTATGTAGTTAGAAAAAATTTAGAAGATAACACTATTACTGTTGCAGAAAAAAGTTCATTTGAGAAAGAAAGTAGTAATATTATTAAAATAAATAATACAAATTGGATTTCTG
>CAZUUH010000003.1:0-42664 GCA_964623415.1 uncultured Candidatus Saccharibacteria bacterium
ACTCTGATTACCGCCTTGAGAAGGCGATGTCCTAACCGTTAGACGATAGGGCCAAGTATATTCATTTTTCAAAAATTCAAACACTAACCATTATGACGCTTGCCCGGCTGTAGCTTGAGAGCGAAAACAGGATAAGACCAATACATATAAACTACCAAAAAATCAACATTTTTACAAATTAAAGACCCACCACAATGGCGGGTCTAATATTACAACCTTTTGCATTCATATCTTTTCAGATAATCAAAAGATCCAAAAGGTTCTTTACTTTCTTCTTGTCCTTTGTTCATAATTTCTACGAACAAAATAGGATCTTCGCAAAAAATCTTTGTATCAAATTCATTTATAAGTTTAAAAAATTCTTCTGAATCTTTTACCCCTACAAAAGTGATAACTGAATCATTCCTCAAATAGCAATATTTGGGAATATCAATAATCCAATTACACTCATCTACAAATGATGATATTGATGCATTGATCAAAGATTTTGTAGCAAAATTCTTTCCATTAAGGACTAATGAACGAATTTTTTCTCCCCTTTCTTTACTAAGGATCCAAACTCGAAATTCATTATTAAAAGAAAAACCTTCCTCTTTCATTTTCTCACATTTTGAAAGATCAAGTTTTTCAATTTCTTTTTCAGAAAGAACTAGATACAATGCCCAAGTCCCTGGACAAAAAACAACTTTTTCCATATTGTTTTATCATTTAATGGTGAATATTTACTCATTAGAATTATAAAACAATATTTTTAAAAAGTCAATCATCTAGCTTTCCATTCTTTATCTTGTCTACAAAGTAAATCTTTTTTAAATTCCTTATGCTCCATAATCATTTCAACGGCTCTTTCTAGTCGAACACCTTGTGAACCCTTGATGAGTACCACATCCCCTCTCTTAATCTCTTTCTCTAAAAAGCTTCCGGCATTTTTTGAAGTATCAAAATAAAATACTTTTTGATTTGAAAATCCACTATCTATTGCCCCTTCAGCAATAAACTTTGCTCTCGGCCCAACAACAATAAGAATATCTATAATATCTTTTATCTTCTCTCCCACCAAACGATGTTCCTCTTCTGTAAACTTACCAAGCTCAAGCATATCTCCTAAAACAGCTATCTTTCTTTTACTTTTAATATCAGTTAAAACTTTAATTGCGGAATCCATTGCTACAGGAGAAGAATTGTATGTATCATCAATAACAAAAGAATTATTTATACCCTCTATGAGATTTAATCTTCCTGGAGGATTAGAATATGAATTAAGTGTATTTATAGATTCGAGAAAATCACAACCAAGCTCACAAGCACAAGCAAGCACAGATGATGCTTGGCTTACATTATGCATACTTAAAACATTGGGTAATGTTACAGGAAAAGCATTCCCGTTATGTTCCAATTTAAAATTAATTCCTACTGGAGCATCAACCTCACCCATTGTCTTATACAAATAAGTTGGGAAAGTAGCATGGTAAGTTGCGTTTTCGTTTAACCCATAAGAAACTGTTTTAGCTTTTGATTTATTATGCAAAGAGTAAACTTTTTCATCATCATGATTCAAAATCAAAATTCCATGATCTTTCAATGTATTTATTAGAATACTCTTCTCTTCTATTATTTTATCAACTGAACCAAAAAATTCGACATGAACTGGCTTGTCTGGGAAGCGAGTTATAATAACAACATCTGTTTTAAGCCAAGGTAAAACATTTTTTTTAATATCACCAGGTTTACCTACACCAATCTCAAGAATTAAATATTCTGGATATTTTTGTCTCTTAAAGATTAATATAAACCCTTTTAGTATATTCTCAATCCATATAAAAGGATCACTCCAACCATTTGGTAAACCAAGTATAGTAAGAGGTAGGCCTATTTCACTATTAAAACTCTTTTCACTTTTTCTAACTTTTTTAAAATTAGAAAGAACGGTAAACAAAGCATCCTTAGTGGAAGTCTTACCAACAGAACCTGTAATTGCAATAATTTTAGGTTTATATTTCTTAACAACTATTTTTGCTTGCCAAGTTATAACAGGAACTATAATCTTTTTAAAAATTGATTTCATAATTATCTATCTGGTGGAACACTATAATAATTAATAATAAATTTAGCAATATCATTAAAGGGCGGTATTAGTGTTTGTGAAGCATATTTTACTCCTTTTGGGTCTTTTATAAATAAAAATATTATAAATTCTGGATCATATGCTGGAAAATAACCAAAAAAAGAATGCGTATGCTTATCTAAATAATATCCCTTTCCATTTTCTTGTGCCACTTGTGCTGTTCCCGTTTTCGTTGCGATACTGTGACTATTTATTTTATGAATACCTTGATCATAAGACTCAAAAACATGAATTAACATTTTTGAAATTGTCTCTGTCGTTTCTTTTTTTAATAAACCCTCTTTTATTAATGGATATTCTAAATTTTTTACAGACCCATCATCATACTCAATTCTTTTTACCAAATGTGGTGTTACAAGATTCCCCCCATTTGCAAGTATCGCAAAAGCTCTAATTGCAGAGATAGGTGTCATAGCTATACCTTGTCCGAAAGAAGCATTTGCATATTCTATATTTCTTGGGCTATCAAGATTTTTAATTAGACCAGAAGTTTCATTTGGTAAATCAATTCCAGTTTTTTCTCCAAAACCATATGATTTCATATACGATCTAAATTTATCATGACCAAGTTTGTTTTCAATAAAAACCATTCCTGTATTTAAAGATTGATCAAGAACGGTTTGCATTGTCACTAAGCCACGACCCTTTTTATCAAAGTTATTTATTGTCTTTTTGTCCACAACAACAGAACCGCTATCAAAATAAGTCGTATTAGGTGTAACTACACTTGCATCTATCCCTGCAGCCACAACAAGTGGCTTAATAACAGAACCAAATTCAAAAACATTTTCAATAAGAGGATTTCTGTAAACCCCAACATCTGAGATATTTTTAAATTCGTTTAAATTAAAATCTGGTAATCCAGCCATTGCATAAATTTCTCCGTTTTTAGGATTCATAATAATACCCCCTACTTGTTCTGCATCCCATTTATCCATAGTTTTAGATAAAGCTTCTTCAAGGGTATGCTCTACGACTGGCTCTATCGTCGTTACGATATCACCCTTTTTATTTTGAGAAATAGTATCTTTAATATTTAAAAAAACTTCTGCAAAAAAGTTAACATAAGACCCATCTTTAGTTTTAGATAATACAGATTCGTAGGACCTTTCAAGTCCATATTGGCCAAGAAGTGTATTACCCTTGTATGCTAAAAATCCTAAAGTGTGAGCAGCCATATCGTTACCAGGATAAGACCTCCAATTGTCTCTAAAAATAGATAGTCCTTCTATTTTAAAATCTTCTATAATGTCGATATCTTCTTTAGATAAATTTATGGCTATCTCTTCATACGGATCATCTTTCTTTGAAGCTTTAGCAATAAAAGTTTTCTCATCTATCTTCAAATAAGGTTTCAATTTATTGTAAGTTTCTTCTATGTTAGTAACTCTCTCTGGATTTATTGCTAATTTAAAACCAGATACTACTGTAGCCCCTGTAAATAAAGAACCATCCTTTTTAGAGAAAAAAATAGACCCTCGATCAAAAATATTTGAAGCAGGGGTTATGTATTGCTTATCAGCACGAAGAGAATATGTATTTTTATTTATTACTTGAACAAAAAATAATCTACCAATCAAAACGAAAGCGATTAGTAAAACAAAAAATGTAATAACTCTTATTCTCCATCTAAAAGACGATGATTTCATTAACGAATCGCAACATGATTAATATTATTTCTTAATACAAATATGCTATTTTTAGTCTCAACGAATCCTAAAGATAAAGCATAATCCTTATCTATCTTGTTAATATTATCTAGATATTCTAAATCTAATTTATTTACTTTGTCACTTAGAGTTACAACTGTATTCTCTAGAGACTTTCTTGCTACGATGTTGAAGGTTATTGACCCGATAAGATAAATATAAACGACAAACAATAACATAATACCGATTAACAAAAAACGAAATAGAGATTTTTGTATCTTAATATTCTGAGTCAATTCACTTGTTATTTCTTTTGCTTTTGTCATATTTTTATTGTTCTTAGTTTTATAATTTTTCTATAATTCTCAACTTTGCACTTCTCGACCTCGGATTCATATTCATTTCTTCTTTAGTTGGAATTATTGGTTTTTTATTTATTAATCTTGCTTTCTTATCTTTATAAAACTCCCTAAATGCTTCTTTCACTATCTTATCTTCCAAACTATGGAAAGTGATAATAGCTATCCTGCCGTTTTGTTTTAGACGATTAAACCCATCTTTAATAACACTATTTAGGTTAACCAACTCATTGTTCGTAGCTATACGAAGGGCTTGAAATGTTCTAGTAGCAGGATGAATTTTTAATCTTTTATAATATTTTCCACAAGCATTATCTATTATTTTCACTAAATCAAAAGTTGTTTCAATTTCTTTTTCTTTTCTAGCTAAAACAATAGCTCTAGCTATTTTCCTAGCATGCCTTTCATCTCCAAAACCATAAATAATATCTGCGATAGTTGCTTCCTCCCAAGTATTTACTATGTCTTTAGCTGTTATATCTTCTTCGTTAACATCTTTCTTCATTGTCATTACAAGCGGTTCATCTTTCAAGAAAGAAAATCCCCTCCCTGCTTCTTCCAGCTGAAAAGAACTCAGGCCAAGATCCAGCAAAATCTTATCCACCTTATCTATATTCAATTGATCTAAAACTTCATCTATCGCTTGAAACCCTATTGCAAAAAAATTAGTGTTGTATTTTTTACCAGATAATAACTTTTCAGTTCTTTCAATTGCTTCTTTATCTAAATCTAATCCAACTATAGAAACACTATCTCCATATTTATTTAAAATATGAAGTGTATGTCCTCCACCACCTAAAGTACCATCAACAATAATATCACCATCTTTGATGTTTAAGCCGTCTATAGATTCATTTTTAAGTACTGATATATGCATAAAAATTAAAGGACTCCAATCTGACCAAGTCTATCAGCCAGAGCATCGGCTTTTGTTTCGACATCTTTTTTGTAATTATTCCAATTTTCTTCATTCCAAATTTCCACTCTATTCTGAACACCTATAACAATAACCTTGCTAGAAAGACCTGATCTGTTTTTTAAATTTTCCGGGATTAATATTCGCCCATTATTATCAACTTCAATAATATTTGCTTGACCAAACATAAATCTCGAAAAACTTCTATTGTCTGTCGCAATCATTGAAGAGTCAGAGAGTTTTTCAGAAATTTTTTGCCACTCTTTTGTTGTATAAATAGCTAAACAGTTATCAAGCCCCGGTGCAACAACAACACTCTTACCCATCTCCTTTCGGAACTTTATAGGTAATGACATTCTGTTCTTATCATCTAACGTGTGTGTATATTCACCAATAAGCATAATAATATTGTAAGATAAAGATTATTTTTAATTTACCACCTTATCCCACTTGTTTATATTATACACCACTTACTCCCACAAAACAAACAATATACCCCACTTTAAAATGTGGATAACTTGTTGTTTTTAAAACTATTTACTTTAATAAATAAATATGTTATAATATAATAAATAAATACAACCATGGAAAAAAATAAAAAACACCTAGATGATTCTAGGTATCTCTCTTTTATGAGAGAGGAAACAAGGAGGAAGAGAAAATATTATTCCTCTAGAGAAGTTCAGAAGCATCTGAACTGGGTTAAAAATAACCTAGATATGTTCAGTAAGATATCTGAACAATTTAGGTCTTTAAAAGAAAATTGACCTAACTCGATCGAATAAAAAAACCCGAGATTAAATCTCGGGAATTTTTTTATTCTCTAGGTTTCATCATTGGAAAGAAAACTGTATCTCTCAAATTCTTTTGCTCAGTTAATATTGCAACCAACCTATCTATACCCATTCCAAAACCAGTCATTGGTGGCATACCATGCTCCATCGCAGTGAGAAATCTTTCATCTACATCCATTGCTTCTGTATCACCAGCTTCACGAGCTTTTGATTGTGATACAAGTAATTCTCTTTGTTTTATTGGGTCAACAAGCTCTGCGTATTGATTTGTAATTTCAGCTCCAGCTATTATGAGTTGACATACATGAGCTGTACCATTTTCATTTTGCTGAGCGAGTGGCTTCAAATCTCCAGGAAAATCCATTACAAAAGTAGGATTTATAATTTTCTTTCTAGAAGATTTCTTGTAAATTTTATCGAGCAAATTACCTTTGCCCAATTTTTTAACTTCATCTTCTTTTACTCCCCATTTTAAAGCTTCCTTGCGAGCATCCTCGAGTGTTATGGTCTCTATATCAATATCTGCATCTTTTTTCAATAGTTCACCAAATGTTATCCTTGGCCAATCTTTACTTAAATCAACCTCTACTCCATTACCATCATTATCGTAAACAATAAAATTATTTTTACCGAAAACTTCTTTTGCAATATTTTTTATTAACTCTTCAGTAAGAAGCATATTATTCTCTAATGTCTCATAAGCTGCATACCATTCCATAAGACTAAATTCTTGCATATGCGTAGGATCTGAACCTTCGTTTCTAAAAGACTTACCTATTTCATATATTCTTTCGTAACCACCAGCCATAATCATTTTATGTGGAAGCTCAAGAGAAATACGTAAAACCATATCAAGGTCATAATCATTATGATGAGTTTTGAAAACTTCAGCCATAGCCCCACCTGCTTGATTCTCTAAAATAGGAGTTTCTACTTCTACAAAATTTCTATCATCAAAAAACTTTTTGATAAATTTAATAATTTTTGACTTTATTATAAAACGATCAAAAGATTCCTTCTCCATGATCATATCAAGATATCTTTTTCTATATATCTCTTCCACATCTTGCAAACCATGCCATTTGTCAGGAAGCGGTAAAAGAGCCTTCGTAGCCATCATCCAATTTTTAATAAGAATACTTTGTTCCCCTCTTTCGGTTACAAAAAGATAACCTGTAACAGAGATAATATCTCCATTATCTACAGCATCCACAAATAAATTAAAAAGATTTTCATCAAGTTCGTCTTTCTTTAAAACAGCTTGAAAGCGATAAGCTCCATCTTGTAAAACAATAAAAAGAATTGATCCTTGTCCTCTTACAATCATTACTCTACCAGCTATAGAAATATATTTATTTTTTGAATCTTTTTCTAAATTGTTAAATTTTTCTTTTAAATCTTTTATCGAGTAATCTCGCAAAATAGAAGATGGGTAAGGTTCCATCCCTTTACTTCTCAAAAGATCAATCTTTTGAATTCTTATATTACGTAATTCATCTATTGTAGCCATAATATACTATTGTATATCAATTATGGTGTATTTGGCTAGTCCCTTAGGTGTTTGTATAGAAACAGTCTCTCCTTTCTTCTTACCAAAGAGGGCTCCACCAATAGGTGAAAGATGTGAGATTTTATTATGAAGCATGTCAGCTTCTTCTGCTCCAACAATATGATAAGTCATATTATCTTTTATTCCATCTTTTTTAACTGTCACAGTTGTACCAACTTCAACTTTTGCACTTGAATGCTTCTTAACGATAATTGCAGTTTTAAGCATATGATCTATCTGATTGATGCGATCTTCTGTTTTACCCTGATCTTCTCTCGCTTGATGATACTCCGCATTCTCAGATAAATCACCTAAAGCACGAGCTGCATCTAATGCTTCAATTATTTCCTTACGCTTAACACTTTTTAAATATTTAAGTTCTTCTTCTAGGGCTTTTCTCTTTTCTTCAGTTATATATTTTATTTCATCCATATAGACAAAGATTCTATCAATTAAATTAAAATAAGTCAAAGGGCTAAAAACCCTTTGTTTTACTTGATATATTCTGGTAAATAAACCGCAATATAATCTATTACTTCACTCATTACCCTTGTAGCGTTACCAGAAGCAGCTTTAGGGCCACGCTCCATAACAAGAGCAAAAGCATATTTTGGATTTTCATATGGGAAAAATCCAATAATCCAAGAGTTGGTATTTGTGTTACCATAACCCACCTGAGCAGTACCAGATTTCGCAGCAACTTTAACAGAAGGAATATTAAGTGCAGTACATGTACCATCAGTTACAGCTTGTCTCATACCTTCCCATATTACATTCATTGAATTTTTATCTATGTCTATTTCTTTTATAAAATTATTTTTATTATCTTCAACCTTAAGAACAGAAGGATTATAAAACTTTCCCATATTAGCAATTGAAGAAACTGCTTTAGCCATCTGAATTGGAGTTACCTGAAAACCATATTGACCAATAGAAGTATTATAGGTATCTCCAACCCTCCACATATCTCCATTAAAAGTTTTTTCTTTCCATTCTGGAGTTGGTATAGTTCCCCCCTTTTCACCATTTAAATTAATTCCAGTTTTTTCTCCGATACCAAAAATCTTTAAGTGTTTATCGATATTTATAATACCTAATCCTTTTTGATCTTCAAAACCACCACCGATTTCATAAAAATATACATCAGAAGAAACAGCAATTGCTTTTCTCATATCAACATAACCAAAAACTCCATGATCTCTAAAAACAGATTTTTTATCTGGGAAATAAGGGTTCGGTATACTAATAGAACCATTCGATAAAATATTTTTTATTGGGCTTATGACATTTTCAACGAGAGCTGCATATCCTATAAATGGCTTAACTATAGAGCCTGGGCTATATAAACCAGAAACTGGACGATTTAAAAAGACTTTTCTTTTATCAGAAAAATAGCTTTTTATTTTATTCGTATCCTTACCAGAAGAAAGCACATTGCTATCATATTCTGGATAGCTTGTCATAGCTAATATTTCACCATTATTTATATTCATAATAATACCAGCTCCACCTGTGAAGTTAACACTTTTAGCCATACTTTCAATGGATTCATACATTTTGGATTGAATTTTTGAATCGATAGAAAGATAAATATTTTTTCCTTCTTCTGGTGGCAATATAGTATTCTCAGATTGAATATTACCTTTTACATCTGTCTCTGTTATTTGAACACCATTTTTACCAGTTAATAAATCATTAAAAAATGACTCTATTCCATCTTTACCGATAAAATTATCTTGCCAATATTTACCAGAAGAATCTTTTGCAGGAGCACTTGTGTATCCTAAGAGTAAACTAAAACCCGGATCATTTATATAAACTCTCTTTGGAGAAGATAATTTGTCTACATCAATCTTTTGCCATTCATTCCATGCAAGCAAAACACCCTTCCTATCATAAACAAGGCCTCTGTCCGCAAAAATCGGCTTTTTATCTAATGTGTTATTCTCACTTTTTGTAAAATAATATTCTCCCCTTGTCACCTGAAGATCAAAAGATCTACTAATAAAAATAATTAAAATCACAATAAAAAATAAACCCAATGTAAAAATAGATCGTTTAGGGATTGGTTTCTCTAACCTACCCTCAAATTGCTGAGTATTAAAGTTTGGTAAATTCTGAGAATCAAGAAATATCTCATCTGGGTCAATATCTCTTTTTATTCTTTTTTTATTTAAATGAAAACTCATTTTTTATATAAAAATAAATTATTTTTAATAAACTGAATAGTAAAATAAGCTAGCATGATAATTATTGGAAAAATTATTTTTGAAAACCAAAAAGAAGACGGAATAAAAAACATAGAATAAAATGCTAACGAGAAAAATATAAATTCATAAAAATCATCAAAAAATAAAATTCCAAAAATTATAGCAATTAAATTAAACCACCATGGAAAAATAAATATAAATATGAGTAATAAAAAATCAAAAACAATCCTTTTTACCATAAGGTCATTATACTTTAAACCAATCTAATTTGACAAATATATTATATATTTCTTATTTTACGATATGTGAATCGAATTATAGAAAAAACAAAAATTATAAGTACCCCATAAAATACTATTTTGTTGCTTAAAATAAACGACAAAACTGAAAAGAAAAATAATTTAACATAAGCTAGAGGCTCCTTTATAAAATCTTCTAAATTTTTGTCCGAAGAAAAATTATTATTGTTTTTATCTACTTTTACAATTTCTAAATTATTTTTTGCTTCATCTTTTAGCCCTGAGACCTTTTTTGAATTATCTACTCTTAAATTCTCTAAAGAATTAAAATTAACAGAGACTATTTCTTCTACGTTATCAGGAAGAATTTCTTCTATCTTGTCTTTTATCTCATTTGTAAAGCTTACCACTTCCCCATCATCATTTTTAACAACCCTTGAAACAGAGCTCTTGCTAGGTGTCGTAGAAATTCTAGATAAAGAAACTTTTTCTTTACTAATATTATTAACGGAATAAGATATCTTTGCAGAAATAATATGATCACCCGAGGTTACCTTCCAAGAAACACTTACCTCTTTAAGCTCATCTTTTTTAATAGAAACATCCCTACTCCCTAGAATTATATTACCATCATAAAAATCAACTTTTGTATTTATGTCATAATCTTCTCCATTCCAAACTGCTGTATGTATAAGAACTGTATCCCCTTCTATTAAGTTATCTTTTGAATACCATATCTGACCAGGAATAAAACCTGAACCTGATAAAATTTCAGCATAAATAACCTGAGAAAAAGATATTGATAATAAAATAAATAATGATAAATAAAATTTTTTCATATCTTATTAAATTATAACATAATTATTTATCATGCTCTAAAATATAATCTATTATTTTAACAGCATCTCCTGCCCCCATAGACACTATTACTGTTTTATTATCTAAATTAAGCACATTTTCAAATAAAATTTTCTCTACTTTTCCAAAATTTTCATAAGATTCTGAATTATTTGAATTCTTATTTATTTCATTCGAAAGTATTAAAGAAGAAACAGAACCATCATCAAATTCTCTTGCATGATATATCGGTAAAATTATTACACGATCAGAATCTACAAAACTTTTTGCAAAATCACTCAAAAGCAATTTGGTTCTAGAGAATAAATGCGGTTGAAAAACAACAATTATTTTCCACCCATCTTCTTTAGCATAAAGCTCTCTAAAAGCCTGAAGTGTTGCTTTTATCTCTGTTGGATGATGGGCATAATCATCGTATAGCAAAACTCCATTTGAAAGTTTGCCCTTATATTCAAATCTCTTCCATGTTCCAGCAAAATTTGAGAGACTATTCTTTGAAGCTTCAATCGATATGCCAACAAACTCTGCGACAGCTATTGCCGCTCCTGCATTTTTCTTATTATGAATACCCGGTATTTTTAATTTCAAATTGTTCTCAAAATAATTACCCCAGTCAATAATTTTTGCATTTACTCCATCTATTACTTCTTTAATGTTTTTATCTTTTACGTTACAAATTATATAACCACCAAATGGAACTTTTGTAGCCATTTCTCTAAATGCGCTTTTTATATCTTCAATATCTTTATAATAATCTAAATGATCATTGTCTATATTTGTAATCACTAAAATCTTTGGATTTATATTTAAAAATGAACGGCGATACTCACAAGCCTCAACTACGAAATATTCACTTTTACCTTCTAAATAGTTTGTCCCCTTACCTTCTTTTGTTTTAAGAAGTGAACCGACAATAACCGTTGGATCTTTACCGTTATCCTTTAAAATCTTAGCTATCATACCTGTGGTTGTAGTTTTACCATGAGTACCACACACAGCTATTGTGTATTTATTACTACTTATAATTCCAAGCATCTCTGGATAAGATTTTATAAAAATATCTGGAAGTCCGACTTCCAGATATTTTAAAGATTTTATCTTTTTAGATAATTCACTATCATAAGTATCTATAGCTATAGTATAAACTATAAGATCAGTATCCCTTGGAATATTATCATAAGACTGACCAACTTTAACATCTATACCGAGTGACCTAAGCTCTTTTACAATCTCACCTTCTTGTATATCTTGGCCTGTAACAACCTTCCCTTCATGAAGCATCATACGAGCAATAGCCGATATCCCAATCCCCCCGATACCAATAAAATGAACATTATTTATTTTCGAAAGGTCAAAATCTTTCATAAATTTTATTTCAATCCCTTAATTATTTTTATAAATAAATCATTTCTCTCGTACTCATTATTAAACATTCCAAAAGAAGCAAAAGCTGGAGAGAAAAGAATTGTGTCACCTTTCTTGGATTCACTTAAGGCCTTCTTTACAATATCTTTCAAATCTTTCCCAACCTCATTCTTAATTCTTAATTCGTAATTCTTAATTAGAACATCAGTTCCCGTACCTGGAATCATAAAAACTGCCTTACAGTATTTATTTATAGTTTTTACAAAGTTATCAAGTGAAAGATTCTTTGTAGCGCCACCACAAATCAAAATTGTATTCCTTTGCCCCGCTATAGCTTTATGCGAAGGAGGATTTTCACTATTTAGAGCTTCAAGTCCTGCAATAGCCGCTTCTGGAGTTGTAGCATTATTATCATTATATATTTTGATACCTTTATAAACTCGAAGTAATTGCATTCTACCTTCTAGTCCTTTAAAATCTGCCACAGCCTTTTTAATCCTTGCTTCTGGCACACCCACAACTCTTGCGACATTTACCGCACAAGCAAGATTTTCCCTATGATGTTCACCCAAAACATTAAATTTCCAACCTTCAACTTCTTTCTTATTAGCTACAATTAATTTCCCTCTTATATCTTTTTTATTTATAAATTCCTTCATGCCAGGACGAACAATTAAAACATCTTCCTTGTTCTGATATTTAAAAATATTTGCCTTGTCATCAAAATATTTCTCCATACTACCCTTATAATAATTCATATGATCTGGCATGAATGTTGTAAACACTGAAATCGCAGGAGATAATTTTGCATCACCAAAACCTTGTAACTGCCAAGAATCCAATTCACAAACCAATATATCTCCTTCTTTTACTTTCTTTAGAAGTGGTAGTGTTGCAACACCACGAAGATTCCCACCTGGGTAAACACTTCTCTTCAAAAACCTTTCATTAGTTTTTAGAATCTCATATATAAGAGTTGTGGTCATACTCTTACCTCTTGTTCCAGTAACGCCGATAATCATCACACCGGGTGCACTTTTTGCAAAAAGAGAAACATCCATCTCCACAGGAATTCCGTTCTTTTTTGCTTCATTTATATAAATAGAATCAAGAGGCACACCTGCTGCTTTCACAACCATATCCCTACCCTTAAAATCTTCCAATCTATGTTCTCCTAAAACAAATTTAATATTTTTAAAATTTTCAAGTTTCTTTACAGATGTTGCAAGTTGCTCACGAGTTTTCAGATCTGTCACTATTAAATCGGCCCCGCATTCCGCTAAGAATTTGGTATAGCCTAGTCCTCTACCCAATATTCCCAAACCCATGACAGTAATCTTCTTCCCTTTAAATTGTTGTTTATAATTTTGCATTATCTTAAATATTTTTGTAATTCTTCCATGTCATCAAAATGATGTTTGACTCCATTCACTTCTTGATAATTCTCATGTCCCTTACCAGCAAGCAAAATATAATCCCCAGATTTTGCAATCTCACAAGCTTTTATTATCGCCATATGTCTATCTATTATTATCTCTACGCTATCCACCCCGTCTAAAGGTAAACCTTTCTGCATATCGTTTAATATATCTTCTGGTCTTTCAGTGCGAGGATTATCTGAAGTAAGGATAAGCTTGTCACTCATATCAAACCCAATCTTTGCCATTATGGGGCGCTTGCTTTTATCCCTATCTCCACCGCAACCAATTATAGAAATAACTTTTCCTTTTTCCTTCATTTGATTAATAGTTTTAAGTACATTCAAAAGTGCATCTGGTGTATGAGCATAATCAACTATTCCGATAACCCCCTTTTTAGATTTTATATATTGGAATCGTCCCGCTACTGGCTCAAGTCCCTTAATTATTTCTTTTACTCTTTCTTTATCTTGTCCAAGTAAAACGGCACAAGCATAAACTCCAAGGATATTATACACATTGAATTCACCAAGAAGTTTTGTTTCTAATATTTCATTGAAATCTGCATTATTTTTTAAACTAAATGTATATTTTTTTGCTTCTATACCATCGAGCATGTATTTACCTTTTTGATCATCTATATTTGCGATAGCAAAACCAGTAGATGGTATCATCTCAAAAAAACTTTTCTTTGCCATAGCATAGTTTTCTAATGTTTTATGATAATCTAAATGATCTAAAGTGAGGTTTGTGAATATTCCACCCGCAAAAGAAATACCATTTACTCTTTTTTCAGATACAGCATGAGAAGAAACTTCCATAAAACAATATTCACAACCATCATTAATCATATCAGAAAGTAATTTATTTAAAGTAATAGAATCAGGAGTCGTACGTAATGCTTCAAAAGAATTATCATTTATCTTATTTACAACAGTTCCTATCATTCCAACCTTATAACCTAAATTCCTAAAAAGCTGATGAAGTAGTGTAGCCGTCGTAGTTTTACCATTCGTACCAGTGACTCCTACAAGCTTCATTTTACGAGATGGATTATTATAAAAATTTGAAGCTATAATACCAACTACATCGTGTGTATCTTCTACTTGGACATAAGTAACACCCTGTTCATAATTACTTAACGTCTTTTCATGGATTACTGTCTTAGCACCATTTCTAATTACTTCATCTATGAAATTATGCCCATCTAAAACATTACCTTTTATAGCTATAAACAATGAATTAGGAGAAATAATTCTTGAATCTAAAGATACAGAAGAAACAGAATTATTTATATTTCCATGAATATTTTCTAGTGTTATCCCTTCTAATAAATTTGAAAGCAATTTCATATAAATTTTTATTATTAAATTCTATATCTCAATTAACCAATTATTATATCCTTCTATAACCTTTTTTGAAACTTCTTCAAGAGGAATATTCTCTGTATTTATAATTAAATCATAATTATGATGAGAAGCTTGATCTTGTATACCATATAAATCTTTATATCTTTTTCTTTCACTATCTAATCTTAATGTAATTTTATCTTTTATACTTTCTCTTGTATCAAAACCTTCACTTGATTCTTTCTTTCTGTTGGGATTAAAATTTTTATCACCAAGAATTCTTTCTGCTGCAATATTAGGATCGAGCTCTAAAAATACCTTAAAAGAATCCGGAATAAAATGGAATCCTAAACGTGAATCAAGAACTACATTTTCCATATCTCCAACTTCTAGATTATGATCATCGAGAATTTTATCAATAGAAGGATCACTTTCTGCAATTTTATTAAGATCTGAAAGAGGAATACCTCTTTCATCTGCGATAGAACGCATAAAGTCTCCTGTAGAATAATGCTCATAACCAAGCATTTCTGCTATCATCTTTGCGGTAGAAGACTTACCACTACCTAGGCTACCAGCTATAGTTATAATATGTTTTTTATTCATAAGAGTATTTTAACACACAAGATGGTCAAATAAAAACCCTTGTGATATAGTTAAAAAATGAAAATTTTAGCAATAGAAACTTCTTGTGATGAAACAGCAATGGCAATAGTAGAAGTTAAAAATAGAGGCAAAAAAACTGATTTTAAAATACTAGCGAATGAAGTCTCTTCTCAAATAGAAGTTCACAAAGAATATGGAGGTGTTTTCCCTGCACTTGCAAAACGTGAACATATAAAAAATCTCCCTCTGGTTTTTGCAAAAGTTTTAAATGAGGCAAAGACAAAAGAAGTAAATATAAAAAAAGAAATTAATGCGATAGCTGTAACTACAGGCCCCGGTCTTGAACCAGCGCTTTGGACAGGAATAGTTTTTGCAAAAGATTTAAATAAAAAATATAAAATACCAATTATTCCAGTAAACCATATGGAAGGACATATTTTCTCTATTTTCCCTAAAAAAGGAAAAACTTTTTCTGTTATAAATCAAAAAGAAATGTTTCCAATGCTTACACTTCTAGTCTCTGGTGGACACACAGAATTAGTACTAATAAAAGATTTTATGAAATATAAAAAGATAGGTAGCACTCGCGACGACGCAGTCGGAGAAGCATTTGACAAGGTAGCTCGTATGCTCGATTTGTCTTACCCAGGAGGCCCAGAGATCTCAAGATTGGCAAACATTGAAAGAAGTGCGATGGCTGATATTGAACGAAAATATGTTGTTCCAGGAAGCCTTACGGAGGACGACGGGCCGAGTACGAGCAAAAAACTTAACAAAGTTTTATTGTGTGCTGACGGGAACAATATATTGAGTGAGATATCAGCCATCGCGCTTCCCCGCCCTATGATTTACTCAAAAGATTATGATTTCTCTTTTTCTGGGTTAAAAACAGCAGTTTTATATATGATTCGTGATATAGGAAAGCTTACAGATGAATTAAAAAGAAAAATAGCTTGCGAATTTGAAAATGCTGCTATTGAAGTTTTAGTTCATAAAACTACAAAAGCGATAAAACAATATAATATAAAGACATTGATAGTTGGTGGTGGAGTTTCTGCTAATTCTTACTTACAAGAAGAGATGAAGAAAAGAATTAAAAAAGATAAACTAAAAACAAAAGTTTACTTCCCTTCTAAATCTCTAACTGGTGACAATGCACTCATGATAGCTATTGCAGGATACTTCCAATATAAAAATAAAAAGTTTGTAAAATCTCATAAAAGCCTCAAGCTTAAAGCAAACGGCAATATGAGTTTATAAGTATTCTCATTTAAGCTGAAAAATGCTATATTTTATATATGGAAATGCCAAAAATTGATGAGAAATTTTTAAAACCATATAATCCAGAAGAAACTGAAGATAAGATTTATAAAATTTGGATGGATAGTGGTTTTTTTAACCCTGATGTTTGTATAGAAAAAGGTATTACAGATAAAGATGCTAAAACTTTTTCTATTGTGCTACCCCCTCCAAATGTTACCGGAACTCTTCACTTAGGTCATGCAGCTACTATAACCATCGAAGATATAATGGTACGTTTTGCTCGTATGCAAGGGAAACGTACGCTTTGGTTACCAGGCACTGATCATGCAGCTATCGCTACTCAATCAAAGGTTGAAAAAATTTTAGAAAAAGAAGAAGGAAAAAGAAAAACAGATCTAGGTCGTGAAGAATTTCTAAAGAAAGTTGAATCTTTCGCACAAAACTCCCACGATATAATAATTAATCAAACTAAAAAGATGGGAGCTTCACTTGATTGGTCACGAGAAGCGTATACACTAGATGCAAAAAGGAATCTTGCTGTACGTACTGCATTTAAAAAGATGTATGATGATGGCCTTATTTATCGTGGTCATCGTATTGTAAATTGGGATCCAAAAGGACAGACCGTTATTTCTGATGATGAAATAGTTTACGAAGAAAGAAAAGCAAAAATGTATACTTTTAAATATAGTAAAGAATTTCCTATTTCTATTTCTACTACACGTCCAGAAACAAAACTCGGAGATACAGCAGTAGCTGTACACCCTGATGATCCAAGATATAAAGAATACATTGGTAAAACTTTTATTATAGAAAATTTCTGCGGAGAAAAATTGGAAATAAAAATAATTGCAGATACTGCTGTTGAAAAAGATTTTGGAACAGGTGCTCTTGGAGTTACTCCTGCACACAGTCAAATAGATGCAGATATGGCTCAAAGACACAATCTTAAAATTAAACAAGTTATAAATGAATACGCAAAAATGACCGCTGGTAACTCTGATATTATTGGAAAGAAAACAACAGAAGCAAGAAGTATGATTGTTGAATGGTTAAAAAGTGAAGGTTTATTAGAAAAAGAAGAAGAGATTACTCAAAATTTATCGACAGCGGAGAGAACGGGTGGAATAATAGAACCACTACCTAAACTTCAATGGTTTATAAATGTAAATAAGCCTATAAAAGAAAGAGAAAATAAAACCCTCAAAGAACTTATGCTTCATGCTGTTCGAAGTCAAAACATAAATATAATCCCTGAAAGATTTGAAAGAGTCTACTATAACTGGATAGAAAATCTACGCGATTGGTGCATTTCTCGCCAAATATGGTATGGGCATCGTATACCAGTATGGTACAAAGGAGAAGAAATATATTGTGATATTGAATCACCAAAAGAAGATGGCTGGGAACAAGACCCTGATACTTTAGATACATGGTTTTCTTCTGGACTTTGGACTTTTTCTACAATGGGTTGGCCGGATGTAAATAATCCTGATTTTAAAACATACAGAGAAACAAATGTACTTGAAACAGCTTACGATATAATTTTCTTTTGGGTTGCTCGTATGATACTTATGACAACCTACATATTAGGTGAAGTTCCATTTAAAACTGTATACATGCATGGGCTTGTACGTGACGGGCAAGGAAGAAAGATGAGTAAATCTCTCGGTAATGTAATAGACCCGCTTGATGTATCAAATAAATACGGAGCAGATGCCGTACGAATGTCACTTATTATCGGTACGGGCCCAGGTAATGACAGTAAGATGTCTGAAGATAAAATTCGTGCATATAAAAATTACGCAAATAAACTTTGGAATATTTCTAGATTTGTCTTTTCTTCATGTGAAAATATCTCACTTGTAAAAGATTTTGATAAATATGAAAAAATAGATAAAAAGCTTATACAAGAACAAGATGAAATAATAAAAGATATAACAAAAGATATTGAAGAATTCAGATTTTATATGGCAGGAGAAAAGATATACCAATATACATGGGCAAGATTTGCAGATGTATTAATAGAAGAAAGTAAGTCTATAATACTAAAAGGAACTCTCGAAGAAAAATCATCAAAACAACAATTTCTACTTCACTCACTTGAAAGAATATTAAAGATACTACATCCTTTTATGCCTTTTGTTACAGAAGAAATTTGGAGTTCATTTCCCAAAAAAGATAAAAGGTTATTATTAGTAGAAAAATGGCCAATATAAAATATGGCTTCACTAACCATCGATCCAAAAACTTTATTATTAGCTATCGGTAGCGGTTTATTGCCGGCAGTATTTTGGCTTTGGTTTTGGCTTAAAAATGAAGACCACGAAGAACCTGAACCTATTGGCTTAATAGTAATTTCTTTCATCTTGGGTGGATTAATGGTTTTTTTGACAATATATCTAGAAAAATTTTCTTTAAATTTCATAAAAGAAGAAAATACTAAAATAATTATATGGGCAGCAATTGAAGAAATTCTTAAGTTATTAGTAACATTGGTAATTATACATAAAAATAAAAATCTTAATTCCCCTATTGATTATCCAATGTATTTTATAGCAGTAGCTCTTGGTTTTGCTGCTTTTGAAAACATACTATATCTACTTAACCCATTTTATACAGATGGAGCAGTAGTTGGAGCTCTTACTGGTAATCTAAGATTCCTTGGTGCAACATTATTGCACGCAATATCAAGCTCTATGATAGGAATAGCTCTAGGATTATCATTTTTCCTAGAAAGGCAAAGAAAAACATACTTATTAATTGGACTTACTCTTGCTATTTCCTTGCATAGTATTTTTAATTTTTTTATAATGAAAGAAGGTGGAAAGAATTTTCTTTCAGTTTTTGGTTTCTTGTGGGTCGTCACAATTATTAATATCCTTATATTTGAAAAACTAAAACGTATGGGTAAAAAAATACCTATAACCGTTTAATTATTTTATGAAAAAAAAATCATTTTTAGAACGTTTAACCGGTGGAATTAAAATAGATGAAAATGAAGAAGATTTTGAAGATTTTACTCCTGAGGTAGGAAGAAAAATTAGCCCATCTTCAAAAAAAGATTCCGATAAAGATTCTTTAGAAAGAACAACAGATTGGGTTGATGGAGAAGAAGAAATAATGGAAGCTGAGTTAACTATTGATCTATACCAAACTCCATCAGATATAATTGTCCAAACAATGGTTGCTGGTGTACATCCAGATAATTTATCTATCACAATTACACGTGACTCCATAACAATCCATGGTAAAAGAGAAGAAAATCAATCTATCTCTAAGGATAATTATTTTGTTCAAGAACTTTATTGGGGATCATTCTCTAGAACTATTTCTTTACCAGAGGAAGTAGATCCAGAAGAAGCAGAAGCAATAGAGAAACATGGACTTTTAATAATAAAACTTCCTAAATTAGATAAAAATAGAGAAACCAAACTCAAAGTTAAATCTATATAATACAGAAAAGAATACCTTAAAAACAAAAATTGGACTTTATTAAAAAGAGTCCAATTTTTGTTTTTTATATCTTGGTGCCGAGACCCAGGCTCGAACTGGGGACCTATCCCTCTTCAGGGGAGCGCTCTACCAACTGAGCTATCTCGGCTAAAATATTTTATTCCATCATGAACAATTTCTTAAATTCAGATAAATCTACACCATAATTTGAAAACAAACCTGAAATAGATGATTCAATAAAATAAAATGCTCCAAAAGCTATACCTATAATTATTACAATCTTTAAAATGCTAATTATCTGCCTAGTTTTATATAATTTATAAAGTTTAGTCAAGAGGTTATTATTCTCTTTACTTAAAACAATATTTTCTTCTAGAAGTTTTTTTATTTCTTCATCCATTATATTAATAATATCATATTATTAATATAATTAAAAGTAAGGTCTAATTTGTGCCCCCGGTACGAATCGAACGTGCATCTATCCCTTAGGACGGGACTGTTCTATCCATTGAACTACGGGGGCAAAATTATAAAAGCACCCTAATTTATATCTGGATGCTTTTATAATAAGATATTTTTAAATAAAATACTACTCTTTGATACCAAGCAAATCCATTATTGCTGGTTTGTTAAAACCAACAATTAAATCGTTGCCGATAACAATAACAGGAACACCCATTTGACCACTTTTTTCCAACATTTCTTTTCTCTTTTCTAGGTCGGTAGAAACATTATAATCTTCATATTTAATACCTTTTTCATCAAAGAAATTCTTTGCCATGTGGCAAAAATGACAAGTTGGAGTACTATAAACTATGACTTTTTTATCCATAAATTTTTATAATTAAACTACTAATATATTAACTTAGTATAACATACTAGTTAAATTATTCACTATTTCTAGCTATTTCTAAAATGTGCGGGATACGAGAATCGAACTCGTGTCTCAACCTTGGGAAGGTCGCATTCTACCACTAAACCAATCCCGCATTGTTTAAAAATCTATTTAAATATATCACAAAACCATCTCCAAAAACTATGCCTAGTTTCTTCTTGATATTTTTTATTTACATCTCTGTCATTGTCAACAATTATTATAACTTTTTCACCCTCTTTAGCAACTTGATATTTCTCTCTAATTATTTCTTCAACTCCTTCTTCTGTTTTTAATTTTAAAATATTCGAATTTAAAATTTGTTCCTTTTGTTTTAATTCTTCTATCTCTTCTAAAATGGCTTCTTTCTTTTTTGAAGTATCTATTTCCCTATCTATTAAATTTATAACACTATAAATAAAAAAACTTAAAAATAAAAAAAGTAATAATAAAACAAAGGGTGAATGCCAGAATCTATAGTTATTTTTCTTGAATTTTGCCATATTTAATGCTAGTATTATACCATGAATTTTAATTCGAAAAATAAGAAAAAAGTAGAGAAAATTTTTACAGTATTATCAATACTCGTTATAGTTAGTATGATATTACTCTACGTTGTTAATCCATATTAGGAATTAATTATTATCCCCCCTCATCATTCTTAAAAAGACTTCATGAGAAATATTTATTTTAGCGTTTGACTGTAAACGCTTTTTCCCTTTTTTCTGTTTTTCTAATAACTTTTTCTTACGACTTACATCTCCACCTCCAACAACCTTACTACCATGCATAAGAACATCTTTACGAAAAGCAGAGACAGCTTCAGAAGATATTATTCGCCCTAATGCTTTAGCTTGTATTTTGAAAGCAAATTGTTGTCTTGGAATTATTTTTTGTAATTTCTCAACTTGGGACTTAGCCTCATCGTTAACTCTTCTTCTAGAAATAACTCGAGAGAAAGCAGGCATAACTTCATTAGCAACGATTATGTCCATGCGTACGACATCAGCTTCTTTGTAATCACTTAATTCATAAGAAATAGAAGCGTAACCAGAAGTCAAACTTTTCAAATCATCGAAAAAATTTCTCATTAATTCCCTAAGTGGCATTTCTAAATCAATAGAACTTCTATTGTCCCCAAAATTATCAGTATTCTTAATTAAACATTCATGGTCATATAAAAAGGGCATAAGTAAACTAGTATAAGATGCTGGAACGATAATCTTAACATTAACCCATGGCTCTAAAACTTTTATAATATTTCCATCATCTGGAAATAGGTGTGGTGAATAAATCATTTCTTCTTTACCATTACGTAAAGATACCTTATAAGTAATAGATGGCATTGTTACAATAAGGTCTAAGTCAAATTCTCTATTTAGTCTTTCTACGATTATTTCTAAATGGAGCATCCCCAAGAAACCACATCTAAAACCTCTTCCTAGTGCCCCAGAAGACTCTTCTTCGTAAGAAAAAGAGGAATCAGATAGCTTTAGTCTACCTAACGCTTGTTTTAAATTAGGAAAATCATCTTGACTCTCAGGATAAACAGAAGCCCAAACAACAGGCCTTGGATTCATATAACCAGATAAAGCCTTCATTGGTTTTTTCAAATAAGTTATTGTATCTCCCACAGAAGCAATACCTGGCTTCTTAATACCTGTAACAATATAACCTATTTCCCCATTACTAATTTTTTCTCTCGATTTTTCTTCTGGAGAGAATATACCAACTTCAAGAGAAATAAATTTTTCAGAAGACACCGCAAAAAGTAAAGAATCTCCTTTTTTAAATTCTCCATCTATAACACGTACATAAACAATAACACCTCTGTGGTTATCATATTTAAAATCAAAAACTAACGCTCTTCCAGAAGAAGAAAAGATTTCACCTTTTTGTGGTGGAGGTATTTTTTTAACTATTTCAGAAAGTAAATCCAAAACCCCCTCACCTGTTTTACCAGAAACCATAAGAATTGTATCCGGATCAATATCTAGTAGAATAGCTAATTCCATTTTAACTTCATCAATTCTAGCAAGTGGAGAATCTATCTTTGATAAGACAGGAATAATCACTAACCCGAGATCCTTAGCCATTTGTAAAGTAGTCAGTGTTTGAGCTTGTATGCCTTGCGTAGCATCTACAAGCAGAATAGAGCCCTCTACAGCTTTTAATGCCCTAGAAACTTCATAAGAGAAATCTATATGGCCAGGTGTATCTATAAGATTAAGAGTGTAAGATTCTCCATTTATAAAATGCTCCATTCTTACTGGTTGCATTTTAATGGTGATTCCACGCTCTCTCTCTAGCTCCATAGAATCTAAAACCTGATCTTTCATTTTACGTTTTTCTATTGTTCCTGTTACTTCAAGCATTCGATCAGCCAAAGTACTTTTGCCATGATCAATATGTGCAATAATAGAAAAATTTCTAACGGACTTTGTTTCCATATGGGTTTATCTTAGCAAAAAAGACCTAAAAATAAAAGCTTTTATAAATCAGATTGTTCTGGAGCAACGACATTTTTATGCCAGAATTTATTACTAAGAGCCTTGAGAATATCTGCCAATTCTTTGCTTTTAAATAAAGATAAAATAACTACACCCATAATTATGCCTAAAATTCCAGAAATTAAACCTTGAAAGAAAATACCAGATCCTGTTGTTAAGTCAAAAACTTTATTCAGAATATCAAGAGATACATATGCAGTCGCACCCATAACAAAACTACTAATTAAGCTTTCAGTAAAACATTTAGAAATATTATTATCAATACTTAAAGAAAAATCTTTTTTAAACAAAACCCAAATTAAAAAGAAGTTAAGAATAGACCCAAATGCATAAGCTATAGGTAAAGCCATCATAATAGTTCCTGGAACATTTGATATTCTAAGTAAGTTTTCAAATAAAATAAGAACAGCTGGATAATTGCTAAATATATATATAAAAAGTTTCGCAAATACAACAATCATTAAAGATGATAAAATATTAACTAAAAGTGGTTTTTTAGTATTACCAGAAGCATAATATCCTCTAATAATTAAAAGGACTAATCCTTGTGTCAATAAAGATATAGCAAATAACGAAACAGCTGCTGCGGTCAAGCGTGTATCAAACCAAGAGAAAGACTCTGAACCCAATATAACTCTAACAATTTGTGCTCTTAAAACTATAAGCAGAGATATTGCTGGTAGAGACCAAAATATAATCTGTTTTGCTGTTGATACTATCTGATTAATAAACTTATCTATATCTTTTGAAGAAAAAGATCTAACTAAAACAGGAAAAGCAGCGACAGAATAAGATATTCCAATAATTCCAACAGGCACAGATTGTAAATTATAAGCAAAAGTAAAAAGTGAAATTGATCCAGGTTTTAAATGAGTTGCCATCGCTATTAAGAAAATAAAAGCAATACTATTACAAGATAGGGTTAATGTTCTTGGAATAGATATCTGGATTATTTTATATATTTCCCTCCAATCTATTTTAATTTTAAATTTAGGAATAAAACCACGTTTTGCAACAACTGGAACTTGAATCAAAAAATGCAAAAAAGCTCCCATCACAACCCCAACAGCTAAGCCGTAAATCCCAATCTTGTTATATAAAAATATAACCCCAAAAAGAATTCCTATGTTATACAAAACTGGAGATAAGGAAAATACAACAAATTTCTTAAAAAACTGAGTAACTGTTCCGATTAGATTCGATAGTCCAATAAAAATTGGCGAAAGTAACATTATACGACTAACTGTTATAAGAAGATTCGTCTGCTCAATAGTAAATCCTGGAGCTGTATATTTAACAATAAATGGCATTATGATAGCAATAAGTAGACTAATTGTTACCATAAATATAATATATGCACTAAAAACATTATTCATGAAATTCTTAGCTTTTTCGGAACTTACATCATCATTTATTTTTTTAGCTAAAAAAGGAAGTAACACTGTAACTGAAGCAAGCGATGCAATCGATAAATAAAGAAGATCTGGAATACGAAATGATGCATAATAAACATCAAGTGCTGGACCAACTCCAACAATACTTGCAAGTATTCTGTCTCTTATTAATCCAAGAATTTGAGATAAAAGAGTAAAGCCACCAAGTAACAAGGCGGCTTCGTTTACTCCCTTAAATTCTTTATTAAGCAGTGTGAAGATACGATTAGACATTCTCTTTTATAAAACTTAATATTCTATTTCTTTTCTTTTAATGGTGGTTTAGTTACAGATTCAGTATCTTCTTTTTCATCAGATACTTCTGCTGTACTAGAACCGCTACTAACAGAAGAAATTGCATCTTTAACATTTTGATCTTCTGGTAAAACAGAAGCGAGAAGATTAAACTGAGTGAGAGCATCTGTCTTTCTTCCAACTTTCTTATATGCTTGGCCAAGGAAATATCTAGCATTTAGATATGAATTATCCAAAAGAACAGCTCTTTCAAAAGAACTTATAGCACCTTTATAATCAGAGTTATTGTAACGCAACAATCCAAGTCTAAAGAATACAGTAGAATCATTTGGAGCTAATTCTCCTGCATACTCAGCTTTCTTAATTGCTTCTGACAAATTACCTTCATTTGTTTCAATCTGAACAAGCAAGAATATTGCATCTATATAATTTGGTTTCAACTCGAGAGCTTGTTTAATGTACTTTCTTGCTTCACTGTTATTTTTATTTAAATATTCAAGTGAGGCTTTTGCAAGATCTACAGAAGGATTATTAGGAGCAAGAGTAATAGCTTTCTCGTAAGCAGCCATAGAACTTTCATAACTATTTGAAACAGAAAATGGAACCAATGAAGCATAAACATTACCTAAATTCATATAATTCTGATATTGTTTAGGATTCTGATTAACAGCTAAAGATGCAGATTGTTGAGCGTTATTAACTAATTGTTGTAAACTTGATTTTAATATATCTTCTGACAAACTTTTATCATTAACAAGAAGATTTATTTGACTAATATAAATTTGAGACAGAGATCTATAATAATAATCATTCTTATCTAAACTTATAGCCTTAATGAAAGTCCTCTCTGATTTAGATAATGACTCCATTGTATTCTGAGGATTTACTCCTCTTGAGAAATACATAATAGAAGTAAATTTCTCTATATATATGTAAGCCAATGAAGCAGAAATAACCATAAGAACAACAAGTCCTAATATAGAGAAGAAGCTACTCCTTGGATCATCTAAGAAAGAAATCTTTTTTACAGGAATTGCTTGTTTGCTAACTAGCATTCCAATTAAAATTCCACTTGATACAAAAGCCAACGACAACATTACTATATTAGAATTATGGAAAATAAATATAATCCAAGAGTATATTGAAGTCATCAAGATACTCATCATAAAGTAATTCAAAGAAGATCCACTAAGAGCCATCTTGATTGATTGTATACTCCTAGTAAAGAAAATAATCAAAAATAGAATAATCGAAGCGAAACCAAGTAAACCAGAAGTTGATGCAAAGGTTGTAAATAAACTATACCCACTAGTGAAATCTACACTCCAGAAAACAGTTTGTGCTATATCTTTGGGTTGCCAAAGTGACCAATCAATAGAGAAAGTATTAGGGCCAGTTCCTAATACAGGATTATGAAGAAATGCTTTCCATGCAATTTGAGAAGTTGTAACTACTGATGGACGGATAGTATTGTTATTTAAACTTACATAATTAGATACAAAAGTAGTAAGTAAATTACTTCCAACAAGTAAAGCCAAAGAGACAAACAATATTATAAGTGAAGCAAATGGAAACTTTTTCAAACCTTCTGTCTGAGTAGCTCTTGCATTAGCATGCTGTATCGAAATACTGTAAACAAATATAACTAAAGATAGAATTCCGAGCATCAACCACACAATCCCTAAATTAATTATTATTAAAAAGAATAAACCAATAACGAGTAAAATATATTGTGTAATCCTTACCCAAAGTTTAGTTTTTGTTAATTCTAATGTTAATAAAGAAAGTAATGTAACCAAACCAATAACAAAAGCAAAATCATTCCAAGAGCCAACAAGGTTACTAGAAGATACTCCTTGCAATAAACCAGGTAAAATACGATTAAAACCAATCAAAGTATTTATGAGTTGGAAAACAACTAAGATTATTCCTGCTATGAAAATTGAACCCAAAAAATACCAAACTCTTTTCTCAGTCTGAAAGTGTATCGCAGACAAGAAAAAGATGATAAACAAAATTAGCATTGAACCAAATGTACCGATCTCAAAACCACTACCGAAAAGTGATATATAAAATGAATGCGAAAAGAAAGACGAAATCAAAAATACAAGAGGAATCGTACCAGCAAACATTATCAGTTTGTCTTTAGGAATTACAAACTTTCCATCTCCAAGCCTTGAGATAAGCCAAAAAAACAAAGAAATAGTTGCTCCTATTGAAAGCAAAAATCCTTTACTAGCATCTAAGCTAACTGGACTATAAGGGATAAAGAAAAAGAGCCCACCGAAAATTGTTGCGATTAATATTATAAACGACAACTTGTTAAAAAATTCCACCTTTTTTGATTCCATTTTATTTTTATAGTTAATTAATTAATACTTCTCTATTATACAAAATAAATTTGAATAATAAAACTATACGACAATGTTTATAACTCTACCTTTTACATATATAAATTTCTTTATATTTTTATCTTTTATCCAACCTAAAATAGCCTTATCTTTCATAGCTATTTCTTGAACCATTTGTTCACTAGCATCACTTGGTATAACTACCTCAGAACGGACTTTGCCATTTACCTGAATAGCAATTTTTATATCTTTGTCAATAATAATATCTTTATTATAAGAAGGCCAACATGATAGATGAATAGATCTTTTATCACCGAGCTTTTCCCAAAGCTCTTCTGTAATATGTGGAGCAAACGGCGCAAGAATTTGTAAGAATATTTTAAAATCTTCTTTTGAAATATTTTCTACTTTTTCTATTTCATTTACTAGCATCATCATAGAAGAGATAGCCGTATTAAAATTCATATTTTCTATATCTTCACTGACTTTTTTAATTGTCTTATGAAGAATATTTTCTATATCACTTTTTTTAGAAAAATCTTTTTGACTTAATCTCCAAACTTTTTCTAAAAATCTACGAGGGCCGATTATACTTTCAGTACTCCAAGAAACAGATTGATCAAATGGCCCTATAAACATCTCATATATACGTAAAGTATCTGCCCCATAACTCTTAATAATATCATCTGGATTTATAACATTGCCCTTAGACTTAGACATTTTTTCACCTCCTTCTGCAAGAATCATTCCATGAGAAGTTCTCTTCATGTACGGCTCACTTGTAGGAACAAGTTTTAAATCATACAAAAATTTATGCCAAAAACGAGAATATAACAAATGTAAAGTTGTGTGTTCCATTCCACCATTGTACCAATCAACACCATTGTCCATCCAATAAGACAAAGATTCCTTACTAGCAAAATCTTTAGTATTTTTTGTATCAACATAACGCAAGAAATACCAAGAACTACCAGCCCAATTGGGCATTGTGTCAGTTTCTCTTTTAGCTTTAGCACCACAAATAGGACATTTTGTATTAACCCAAGAGCTTATCAAAGCAAGAGGGCTTTCTCCGTTGTCTGTGGGATGATAAGATTTAACTTTTGGTAATTTTACAGGTAGATCTTTATCAGAAACAGGTACCCATCCACATTTATCACAATGTACGAGAGGTATAGGTTCACCCCAATATCTCTGACGAGAAAATACCCAGTCTCGAAGTTTATATTTTGTAACAATTTCTCCACCAACAAATTTAGTAATTTCTTTGCGAGCTTGCTCTGATGTCAATCCATCAAACTTAGATGAATTCGTAAGTATGCCATCATCAGTAAAAGATTTTTCTAAAACATTACCACCTAAAACAACTTCTTTAACTAATAAACCGTATTTCTTTGCAAAATCAAAATCACGTTCATCGTGAGCAGGCACAGCCATCACAGCTCCTGTACCATAAGTAACCAAAACATAATCTGCAATCCATATAGGAAGCTCTTCATTGTTTGCAGGATTGATTACCTTAACTCCCTTAAGCTCTATACCCGTCTTGTCTTTATCTTCACCAGTTCTCTCAATATCTGTTTTATTTTTAACTTTTTCTATATATTCTTCTACTTCTTTAAAATTAGATATTTGGTTTTTCAATTTAATAACCATATCATGTTCTGGAGCAAGTACAACATAGGTTGCTCCAAACAAAGTGTCTGCACGAGTAGTGAAAACTTTTATTTTTAGAGAATGATCTTTAATGTTAAATTCTATTTCACTTCCCTCACTTTTCCCTATCCAATTTCTTTGCTGTATTTTTATTTTATCTAAATAATTTACAGTATCTAAATCTTTGTCTAAACGATCAGCATATTTTGTAATAGCGAGCATCCATTGTTCTTTTTCTTTCTTTATCACTTCCCCTCCACAACGTTCACAAACTCCACCAACAACTTCTTCATTAGCAAGTCCTATCTTACAGCTTGTGCACCAATTAATAGTCGTCCGTGTTTTATATGCTAAACCATTTTTATACATTTGTAAGAATATCCATTGCGTCCATTTAAAATAAATCGGGTTAGTTGTATCAATCTCACGAGACCAATCAAAACCAAAACCACCTGCTTTAAGTTGTTTACGAAAAATAGCTGTATTTATTTTAGTTAGTTTTTCTGGATTTATACCAGTTTTGATGGCATAATTTTCTGTAGGTAAACCAAAAGCATCCCAACCAATAGGATAAAGAACATTATATCCCTCCATTCTCCTCTTTCTAGTGATAATGTCCATCGCTGTATTAGAACGAATATGACCAACATGTAGCCCAGCTCCAGATGGATACGGGAACTCTATAAGACCATAAAATTTCTTTTTACTAGGGTCATCTTTGGCTTCATAAATTTTACTTTTTTCCCATTTATTTTGCCATTTTTTCTCTATCTTTAAATGATTATATGAGTCCATAATTTAATATAAGTTGTATAAACTAGAGTATACCAGAAAAAAGGTGTATAATAAACCCGTTGTGAACAAGATAAAAAGAAAAACAGAATATACTTTAGAACAATTATCCATAAGGGCAACTAAGTGGATCGGTTCAACAAATTCAATTTTAATTCATACTGTAATATTTATTATTGCTTTTGCTTTATATTTTTATGGTATACCAATGGATACTATTCTTTTGGTTTTGACGACCATTGTTTCATTAGAAGCAATATATCTTTCTATTTTTATACAAATGTCTGTAAACAGGCAATACCGTAAACTTCATGCTGTCGCAAAAGATGTTGATGAGATTCAAGAAGATGTGGATGAGATTCAGAAAGATGTGGATGAGATTCAGAAAGATGTTGATGAGATTCAAGAAGATGTGGAAGATATTCATGAAGAAGATAAAAAAGATGAAATTGCTGAAAAAGAAGAAGATGAAACTTTAGCTAGGATGGAAGATACATTAGGTAAACTGATAGAAGAAGTTTTAGAACTCAAAAAGTTACAATCAAATAAAAATAAAAAGCTAGAGAAATAATCTCTAGCTTTTTATTTTTATTTTACCCTCTCTTAATATTTCTATTTTATCGTTTTCTATTTTTATAAGAGTTGAAGGTCCAGATATCTTCTCACCTTCATCTATATAAATATCTACATTGTCTCCAAAATACTTTATCGCTTCTTCTATAGTTTTTGCAGGAATATTACCTTCTGTATTCGCACTTGGAGCAACAATTGGTCCAACTTTTTTTATTAAATAAATTAAATTCTTTTTATTTGGTAGTCTAAAAGCAATATCACTTAAAATTATACTGACTTCTCCAGGCCAAAATTTTTTCAAAATTTTGGCCTGTTCTTTTGTTATTTTTATACCAAATTTTTTTAAGTCTCTTACAGATGAGATTAAAATAATCATCTTTTTATTTATATCTCTTTCTTTAAGTTTATATATCTTAGAAATAGCCAAACTAGAAAAAGCACTCGAAACTAACCCATACAAAGTATCTGTAGGTACCACCGCCACCCCACCATTTTTTAAAATTTTTACTGTATCTTTCCACTCTTTTTGCATAGAAATAATATTTTATAAAACCTTACTATATTTTGAATTCTACAACATCCCCATCTTTAACTATATACTCTTTACCTTCTATGCGAACCAAACCTTTTGATCTAGCATTTATGTAACTTCCTGAATCAAGTAAATCCTTCCAATTTATAACTTCTGCACGAATAAATTTATCACGAAAATCAGTATGAATTGCACTTCCAGCTATTGGTGCAGAGCTTCCCCTTTTTATTGTCCAAGCGCGAGATTCATCTTCCCCTGTTGTAAAAAAGGTTTCAAGCCCAAGAAGCTCGTAACTTTTTTTAATAAGATCATTAAATCCTTTTTCAAATATTGGATCAATCTTAACTGATATACTTCCATTTGGTAACCCTGCATCCAAATCAATATTTTCACTTGCTTCTGATATATTCATAACATAAAGCATTGGCTTTAAGGTAAGCAAATTCAAAGATTTTATCTTAAATTTTTCTTCTTCATTTATTCCTGCATCTGTTGCCATACACCCTTCTTCTAAAACCTTCTCGATTTTCTTTAAAATATTTTCTTCTTCTATAGCCTCTTTGATGTTTCTCTTAACATCTTTAGAGAGGCTACTAATTCTTTTAGAAACAACTTCTTGATCAGACAAAATAAGCTCAAGATTGATAACACCAATGTCTCCTATTGGGTCAACCTTATTTGAAACATGAATTACTGAATTATCTTCAAATGTTCTGACGACATGAGCTATAGCATCTACTTCACGGATGTTTGATAAAAATTTATTACCCAAACCTTCACCTTTTGATGCACCAGCCACAAGACCAGCAATATCTACAAACTCTATAACTGCAGGAATTGTTTTTTTTGATTTAGAAAACTCCGAAAGCTTATAAAGCCTTTCGTCTGGTACAGGTACTATCCCAACAGATGGATCAATAGTACAAAATGGATAATTCTCCGCCGGTACACCCTTTTTTGTAAGAGCATTAAAAAGCGTTGATTTCCCAACGTTTGGTAAGCCCACAATTCCTATTGATAATGACATAGCTAAAATCTATCATAAATAAAATCTTTTTGAAAGAAACTTATATTTTTTTCTTTTTATATTTAAAAAATAAAATAATTCCCCAGATTATTAGTAATAATAGATAATTTATTATGAAAAATTTTGTAGTTGCCCAGCTAATTCCATAAGGAAATCTATATTCAAAAATTGGATAAAAAATTGGAGTTCCAAAAGTTCCTGCACCATGAGAAGGCATATCGAGTATTATATGGAATAACCATCCAGTCATTATCCAAAATGGTTTTTTCTTAATTATCCAAATTAAACCAAAAACAAAAATCCAAATAATAATAGAATGTGTTATTGGATATAAAATAAGAGAAATATTATATGAATTAACAACCTCTCTCGTCTGAGCAATAGATGCAATATCCATACCGTTAAAAATATAATTAAATATAAAAATAACTATTGGTAAAGAGAGACTAAAAAGATCTGGAAATAAACCCCAAAAATTAATCCAAAAATAATTTATTTTGAATTTTTTATTTTTCTTTTTAAGAATATTATTAGTTATCTTTGCTCCAGCTGTAGTCCAAAGAGTGTGTGCAAGTATTTCCATTATTTTAAATTATTTTTGCATTAAATTCATGAGCGGTGCAAGAGCCTCTCTGTGCTTTACTATCTCATTCTTATATTTACTCATTACGATCATGGCTGCATAATCTTCACCAAGACCAGTTTTCTTCTTCTCTTCTATTTCTTTTGTAATTTTATCAAAAAGCTCCTTGACCTCTTTGTTACCCTCAAGAGCTTTCATACTTTGAACTATTTCTGGATTTTCATCTAATTGCTTTGCTATTTGTTCAGCTTTTTCAGAAGAAACACCCTTCATTTGAAGTGCTTTTTTTGTAATAAATGATTTAAATGACATATTTTTATAATTATTTAATAAATATTAATAAAACGACGTATGCTACATAAAACAAAAACATCAACAATCCCTGCCATCTCTCTATAACACGTTTCTTTCCTAAGAACATTATAATAAATAAAAAGAAACTGGCAAAAATTGTCACAAAAATATCAAAATAAGAACTACTATTGAAACTCAAATTACCAATTATGGCGCTAGAGCCTAAAACGAACAAAATATTAAAAATATTAGAACCGACAATATTCCCAATAGCTATATCTGTTTGTTTCTTGTACGCAGCAACAGCAGACGTTGCTAATTCTGGCAAGGATGTTCCTAATGCAACAACAGTAAGTCCGATAAGTGATTCACTCATATTAAATATATGAGCAATTTGCACAGCTCCATTTACAATCCATTTCCCTCCAAGAACAAGACCAACTAAACCGATAATTATAAAAAATACTGCTTTATAAATTGGTATTCTTTTTACTTCTATATGACTATTGTCTTCTCCTGTAACCTTGGCTATTCCAAAAGTATAATACAAGAAAATAATAAAGAAAGATAAAAGAATAAGACCATCAATGCGAGTAATTGCTGAAAATCCAAGTCCATCAATTAAAGAATCACTGACTAAAAAGAATAGGACAACTGCAGCTAATAAAGAAAATGGTATTTCCTTCCAAACAGTATTTTTCTTTGTTGTTAGTGGGTATATCATTGCAGAAATACCTAAAATTAAAAATATATTAGCAATATTACTACCGAGAATATTTCCTATAGCAATATCTGTACTACCGTTCATAGAAGCCATAAAACTAACAACAAATTCTGGCATCGAGGTTCCAAATGCGACAATAGTTAAACCAATAACAATATTAGAAATATTAAATCTTTTCGCTATAGAAGATGCTCCATCAACAAGAAAATCTGCCCCTTTTACAAGGAACAAAAAACCAATAATAAATAAAATATAAACTAACATATTGATAAATAATAGCAAAAAAAACATTTTTATGCGAATATACTAAAATATATAAAATAGTTTTTAAGAAGGGGGCGGTTCCGCACGACGGTGCGAAACTTCAGCAAAATTTCAGCAGAAATTCTGTAGACCCTTCGAAAAAAGCTATTTTAGATATTTTACAAAAAACTATTTCAAACTTATCGATTAATGAAAAAGAATAATAAACTAATCGTAATACTAGGCCAAACATCTACAGGCAAAAGTGATTTTGCTGTTTTCGTAGCAAAAGAACTTGGTAGTGAGATAATTTCTGCAGACTCAAGGCAAGTGTATAAGGGTATGGATTTAGGTTCTGGAAAAATTACAAAAAAGGAAATGCTTGATGTTCCCCACTATTTACTTGATATTATAAAACCATCAAAAATATTTTCTGTTTCTGATTTTCAAAAACTAGCAAATAAAAAAATAAAAGAAATAAAGAATAAAAATAAAATTCCAATAATTTGTGGTGGAACAGGTTTTTATATAGATTCAGTAATAAATGGAAATATTTTTCCAGAAGTTCCACCAAATAAAAAATTACGCAAAGAACTCGAGAAAAAAACTAAAGAAGAACTTTTTAAAATATTAATTAAACTTGATAAAGAAAGAGCAAATACTATTGATAGGAATAACCCTATAAGACTTATCCGTGCAATAGAAATAATAAAAGAACTTGGTAAGGTTCCTAAAATAAAAACCTCTTCAAAATTTGAAGTTTTGAAAATAGGACTTAAAATACCGGATGAAATTCTAAAAGAAAGGATAAAACTTCGCCTACTCTCTCGTATTAAAAAAGGGATGATTAAAGAAATTAAAGATTTACATAATAAAGAAAAAGTATCATGGAAAAGATTAGAGTCTTTCGGACTTGAATATAAATATATTTCTTATTTTTTGCAAGGTAAATTAACAAAAGATGAAATGATACAGCAATTAAATACAGCAATTTGGCATTTTGCAAAGAGGCAAAACACTTGGTTTAAAAAAGATAAAGAAATAATTTGGATAAATCCACTTAAAAAAAGTGAAAAAGAAAAAATACTCAAAATAATTAAAAAATTTGCTTTTTAATAAAAAGCTATATATAGTTGAATAAAATACAAAAAGAAAGGAGGGGGTGGTGAAATTATTTGGATTAAAAAACTCTCAAGAAATCCTGAGATTTTATACTTCAGGATTAATTGCTGGTGCTATTGGTTTCATTGTTCTATATATTCTTAAGGAACACATAGGATTATGGTATTTATGGGCATCAATGATAACAGACATAATAATATACACAACGGGCTTTCTCTTAAAGAAATTTTGGGTTTTTAAAAAGAAAGATCCTAAAACTTTTATTAGAGAAATTGTGTTATTTATAATAATGTCTTCTATTTTCTTTTTATTAGACGCAAGCTTAATGTACTTTCTTGTATCGTTTCTAAAAGTACAATATCTGATAGCTAAAGGCTTAAATGCAATAGTTCTGTCAATTATAAGCTATCTAGTAAACAGAAATATAACATTCGCAAAATGAGCTCGATTTATATTTATATAGTCGAGCTCAATTTGAAATAATATGTTTTTATAGTATACTCGTATGAGTTAAGGGTGGTTAGTTAAGTGGCATAACTGCGGTCTCCAAAACCGCTGTCGAGGGTTCGATTCCTTCACCACCCGCATAAACAAAAAGAAAAATCCCACTTTTGGGATTTTTCTTTTTAGCCTGTAATTTTTGATTCTTTATGTTTTGTGTGTTTGGCACAAGTATTACAAAATTTATTTAAACTAAGCTTTTTAGTGACTAATTTTTTGTTTTTACTTGTATAGTAATTACCATTCTTACAAACAGAACACTTAAATTTTAAAAGTCTATCTTGTGACATAATTTATTATATATAACACATTTTTATAATATATACAACCTTGTGCCGGGGAGAGGACTTGAACCTCCACCTCTTACGAGACTCGATTTTGAGTCGAGCGCGGCTACCATTACGCCACCCCGGCAATATCACAAGTATACTAAAATTTTAACCAAAATCAATTAAATCATCTCTGGTTCTTCTTCTAAAATAATACCGAATATATTATTAACTTTTTCTACTATCTTAGTTTTTGCATATATTAAATCACTTTTTGTTGCTCCCCCTTTATTTATAAGAACTAGAGCATTTTTGTCATAAATATAAATATTACCAAAACTTTTTCCCTTTAATCCAACATTTTCTATCAACCAACCTGCTGGTATTTTAAAAAGATTTTTACCAACTTCAAAAAACTTAACTTCTGGAAACTTAAATTTGATAGAATCTAATTTATCAATTGGGATAATTGGATTTTTAAAAAAAGACCCTACATTTGGAATTTCTTTGGGGTCTGGTAACTTTTCTTTACGTATAGATATAATAGCATTACGAATATCAGATAATGTAGGATTTAATTTTTTTTTACTTTCAAAATAATCTAAAACACTGGGATAATTTGGAACCTTAGGGTAAGATTTAGAAAGTCTAAAAGTAACATGAGTTATAAAATATTTACCCTTATATTCACCCTTAAAAATACTATTCCTATAACTAAAATTACAGTCCTTATTTAATATAACATCCAGAGAACCATCTTTTGTATTAAAAACTTCAACCCCTAAAACTACATCTTTAGCCTCAGTACCATAAGCACCAACATTCTGCACTGGTATAGCCCCAACAGTTCCAGGAATAAAAGACATAGGTTCAAAACCAGACAAACCCATCTCTACAGTCTTTTCAACAACATTATCCCAAATTTCACCAGAGCCAACTTTTATATCAATAAAATCATTATTTTCATTTATAATCTCAAAACCTTTTATTTCATTTTTTAAAGCAATGACATCTAGAACACCTTCAGAAAAAATAATATTGGATCCACCTCCTAAAACAAACATTGGAATATCTTTAAACTGTCCATCATTTTGGGCTATATCATAAAATGATATAAGTTCCTCTATCGATGAGATAATTGTAAAATATCTAAACTTCCCTCCTATATTTATAGTAGAAAATTCTTTACTATCAACATATTCTAAGATATTTATCATATTTACATTATATCATATGTGATATATACTTCCAATATATGTCAAAACAAACAGATCAACAAAAAATTGGTAATTTTATAAAAGAACTTCGTGAAAAACGTGGTCTTACACAAGGAGAATTCGCAGAAGAACTTAACACCTCTCAATCAGCAATCGCTAGAATGGAAAAAGGTGAACAAAACTTCAGCACAGAAATACTATCTAAAATTAGCAAGGTTTTAGACCATCAAATTGTTAAAATAAATAACTCTATAGATTTTCAAATAAACGGTGGCAAAAAGTTACATGGTTCAATAAATACTAATTTTTCTAAAAATGGATCTGTGGGTCTTTTGTGCGCATCTTTACTCAATAAAGGAAAAACAACATTCCATGGTATTGCAAAAATAGAAGAAGTAAAACGTGTAATTGAAATACTTGAAAGTATGGGTGTTATAGTAAAATGGATAGATAAAAACACTTTAACAATAAATCCACCCAAAGAGATATCAACTAAACATATAAATATTGATTCTGCAATAAAAACACGTTCAGTTATAATGCTTATAGGTCCACTCATTCATTTACTTAAATCATTTTCTCTTCCACATGCATCAGGATGCAAACTTGGCAAAAGAACAATAGGCGCACATACTTACGCATTACAAGATCTAGGTGTAAAAATAAAAACAACAAACTCAGAATATACAATAGAAAATAAAAAATTAAAAAGTGCGAATATTGTAATGTATGAAGCTGGAGATACTGCTTGTGAAAATGTCTTAATGTCAGTATCCAAAATAAAAGGAACTTCGACCATCTCATTTGCTAGCGCAAATTATATGGTACAAGAAATATGTTTCTTTTTAGAAAAATTAGGAGTAAAGATAGAAGGAATAGGGACAAGTAATCTTACTATATACGGAGTTCCTGAAATAAATATGGATGTAGAATATTGGAATAGTGAAGACCCAATAGAATCAATGATGTTTATTTCTGCAGCTATTGTGACAGATTCCGAACTTGAGATAACTAGATGCCCAATAGATTTTCTTTCATTAGAACTTGAAAAATTAAAGAAAATGGGCCTCAAATATAAAATACTGAAAAAATATAAATCCTATAATGGGAGAACAAATCTTGTGGATATAAAAGTATTCCCTTCAAAATTAAATGCGCTACAAGATAAAATACACGCTCTTCCATACCCTGGGATAAATATGGATAATCTTCCTTTCTTTGTACCAATTGCAATAAAAGCTAAAGGACAAACAATGATTCACGATTGGGTATATGAAAATCGTGCAATATATTTTACTGAACTTAACAGGCTAGGAGCCAACATAACTCTTGCAGATCCACACAGAGTGTACATTCAAGGAGGAACCCCTCTTAAGCCAGCTCAAGTCGTATGCCCCCCTGCATTACGCCCAGCGATGATAATACTCATTGGTATGCTTGGTGCAAAAGGAACATCAATTTTACGTAATGTATATATGATAAATAGAGGCTATGAAGAGATAGCCGAACGTTTAAATAAAATAGGTGCAAATATAAAAATTCTTAAATAATTATTTCTTAGTTTTAAGCCAATTAATCATGTTTTTAAGAGTTCCAACGCCAACTTCACCATCTGTCGTTAATTTCTGTGCTTTTTGGTAATCCTTAACAAGAGTTACTGTTGTTGGACCATAATCATTATCAACCTTAACAGAATTTGGTTTATATATATTTAGAAACTTTTGGACAATACCAACCTGTGCACCTTGTGACTTTAATTTAAGATAAGCATTACTATCTACAAGTTTCTGTAATTCATTTATGAGACTTTGATATTTATAAGTTACTGTATCTGTAGAAGCTTGAGTATTCACGGAAGAAGTATTGGATGCAACAACTGGCTCTTCTGCCTTATTGCTATTAGATGAATTTTCTTCTAAAACAGCTTCTTTATCTGTTTTAAGTAAATCATTCTCTCTTTCAAGACTAGCGATTTGTTTTTCTAAACTTTCATTTTTATTTTTTAATTCATTAAAATCTTGATTATATACATGTTCACTTCCAGATTCAATAGATGAAACAGCCCAAAAACCAGCTAAACCAATTAGAGATAATATAATTATAGAAAAAATTATAAATTTTAAATTATCCATAATTAAATAAAACTACTTTTTCTTACTAGATGCTTTAGTGTTCTTCTTCATCAACATCTCCTTTTTTATTGCTAATCTTTTTGTTGTTTTCTTAGAATGCTTAGACTTTTTATGTGCGATTAACGCAGTTGCTCTTTTTGCCATATATTATTTTGTATTAATTTTAATTATAAGTATATTATACTTTAAATTGAAAATAATACAAAGTAATGCCCCTATTAAAATAATATGATAATATAAAAGTATGCGAAACAATAACAAAATAGGCTTAGCTTTAAGCTCTGGAGGAATAAGAGGTATAGCACATATAGGAGTGGTGAAAGTTCTTATTAGGAACAATATCCCTATAAGCTACATTGCGGGTTCTTCTGCGGGTTCTATAGTTGGAGCATATCTTGCTACTTACGGAGAAGTGGAAACCTTAGAAAAAAAATTAATTGAAAACAGCAAAGAATTAGCTCCATTATTTTTTGATTTCAGCTTCAATGAAGGCTTTATAAATGGTGATAAGATAAATATTTACCTAAAAAGTTTATTTAAAGATATTGATTTTTCTAAAACTAAAATACCTCTATATGTGGTCTCTACTGATTTAATAAAATGTAAATCGATAATTCATTCATCTGGTAAACTATTGCCCGCAATAAGAGGTAGTATTTCTATACCTATAATTTTTAAGCCCTTAAAAAATCAAAGCCAGATATTAGTTGATGGCGCTTTAAGTAACCCACTCCCAGCGGATATACTAAAGAAAAAGGGTGCTCATAAAGTAATATCTGTTAATTTATACCCCAAGAATGAATACAGTTGGAAAGTGAATATGCCCAAAATAGTTATGCGTAGTGTTTATGTCGGATTACATTTCTTGTCACAAAAAGCGATTAATTATTCTGATATTATGATAGAACCTAACTCATCTCTTTATCTAAATAATATAAAATTTTCCGAAAGTCTAAAACCAGAAAATATCAAAAAATTAATATCTATTGGAGAAAAAGCTGCAGAAGAAAAAATAAATGAAATAAAAAATTTAATAAACAAAAACAGCTAACCAATTGTGAAATGATTAGCTGTTATTTAAACCTAAGATTACCAAGATTCTTTATCGGTATATAGTTACCATCAACCTTTACAACATCTGTAGAATTTTCAATTCCACAAACATTTACATTTTTTATAAATTGATAAATAACCGCTGTTTCAAATCTGTAATCTACTTCACCACTTGGAGAAAAAGCTGCCCAAAAATAATAATCTTTAAAATCTTTCTCCAAATACCTTTTATAAAAATTAAAACTGGTATAAATTATCGGCTTTATTTTTAAACTGTCTTCTACTATCTTAAGCCAATTTTTAAGACCAATTCTAATGGAATTACCAGATTGTCTACCGATTTTTTCAATATCAACAACTGGTAAAATATCACCCGAAGAGATTTTAAGACTACTTAAATAATTAATAGCTTGGATTTTAGGATTTTCATTTGGGTCATAATAATGATAAGACCCCACGATGAATCCTAATCTCTTTGCTTGATCATAATTATTATTATAAGTAGTATCTTTACGGTCACACCCCATTGTTGCTCGAACAATGACAAATCTAATTCGTGGATCCTTATTTTTGATAACTTGATCCCAAGAAATCTCCTGGTAATGAGAAATATCAATACCAAACAAGAGTGAATCCATCGCACCTCCCCTTTCTATTATTGAATTAGAAAAAATATTCAAAGGACATACATCCTTATTTATAATATTATTTTCTTTACTACCAATAAAAAGAGAGAGAAATAATAAGACTAAAAAAATCTTTTTCATTTTTTGGCTCCTCCACAGCCTTTTTATAGAACTAATATCTAATTATATTTTATCATAATTAATCAAAATTAAAAAAATCTAAAAGATGATACTTAAACTTTATTGTTTTTTATTTTTTGAGCTAAAATTTTTAATTTCTTATAATCAACTCTTGGTCCACCAGCAGAAGAAATTATTCCTTTATACTTGGGAATCCACTCTTCTTTTTCTGAAATATATTGTCTCCACTTACCCTTTTTCATGTGTGCTGTACCATGCATTGGGGAAAGTTTTATATGAGCGTGATCAATACCCATTCCCTCCATAATGAGACCAACTCTACCAACATCTTTATAATAATTCTCTAAAATTTTTGCTACCTTTTTTGCTGCAATTATAAAATCTTTTAGTTCATTATCAGGCATTTTAAGAACATCACTACCGAAGTGCTTCTTAGTAGTTACAACAGAAAATCCAGGAGTATTTGGATCTATTGAAAGAAAAGCTATATATTTTTTATCTTCCCAAAAAGAAGAAGCTGGTATATTCCCTTTCACTATCTCACAAAAAATACATTTATTTTCTTTAGTCTTTGAATTATATTTTGCCATATTTTTTTATTAAATTAATTTCTTTTTAAAACTTATAAATCCTAAAACCATAGCAAATATAAAAAGAGAAACAATGACTGTTAAAATAATACTAGAATACTGCCCCACAAAACCACTAGGTGAAAGATGTTTGAAAAGTATTGCTCCATAAGCCCAGATAAGTACAAGTCCATATGGATAAAATCTATCATAAAGCATACGCCACGAACCCATAATTAATCCAATCAAAAGAATTATTATTATCCCCAAAACATTAAAACCGTTCCAACCCAAAGAAACTAGCAAAACAACAATATTCGCAATCGTAGCAACAGTTATCCAACCAAAATAAATACTAAATGGTAACCGTATCATTAAAATTTCTTTTTTATCAATATTTTTATTCCTAAAAATATTTGCAATTTTTATAAGAGTAAATAGTAATCCAATTATTATTATAGCTGATAGCCAAATTATATCGTAATGCCAAGCAAATATCCACGAAGTATTTAGAAGTGCATTTACAATAAAGATACTACTCACTTTTTTAATCATTTCGTCTTTTTTGCAAAAAAATTGATAAACTATATAAATAGCTAGTAAGGTATATATAAGCCCCCAGATAGAAAAAGCATACCCTGCTGGAGCAAAAAGATTAAGATAATTATCAGAAATTTCACCTGTGCTTTTACCTCCGAGTGGAAGTGTTACTGCTAAATAATTAACAACAACCATAATAATATAAGAAACTAGAGCTAAAATTTTTATAATTTTTATTTTCATATATTAATTATATCATAAATAAAAAAGTAAAATAAAAACATTCTATTTAAAACAAATCTGTAAATACAACAATTCTATCATCATGATCTCCTTGAGAGATATTCCATGTGCCTATACAGGTTATAAGATTAAGATGTGCTTTATCGTCGCTTGAATTAAAAACATCCAAAGCTATGTCATCCTTATGGTATATTTTTAATTTAGTCACAATAAAAGTCATAACCTCACCTGATTCATTCTCAATATAA
>CAZUUH010000004.1:0-41573 GCA_964623415.1 uncultured Candidatus Saccharibacteria bacterium
AAAAGATTATTTTAGAGACAAGATTTATTTTAGAGAAGAAAAACCATGATTACGGAGAATCATGGAGAGAAATGAGAGTTTCTTCTATTGTGGATGAAGTCCTTGTAAAAGTTTCTAGAATAATAGAAATGGAAAATCAGATTATTAATGATAAAAAACTTGAAGAAAAACTTAATAAAAAGATTTTTGATTCACTTTATGATATTACAAATTATTTAATTTTTGCCATCATACATATAAAAGAGGGCAAGAATGAGATGTTATAATTATGAAATTAAAAGTTAAAAAATTAAGAGATGGTGCTAAGCTTCCTACTCGTGGCCACCCAGGTGATGCAGGGGTTGATTTCTATGCTATAGAAAATGTTACATTTTTGCCAAAATCAAAAAATAAAGTTTTTACTGGAGTTTCTATAGAAATACCAGAAGGCTATGTTGGTTTGGTCTGGGATAAGTCCAGTATTTCTTTTAATAAAGGGTTAAAGACAATGGGTGGAGTAATTGATTCTGGATACAGAGGAGAGATTTTGATGACCCTTTTTAATACTTGTGACGAAGAGGTTATAATAGAAAAGGGAGATAAGATAGCTCAGATTATTATACAAAAATTTGAAGATTGTGATATTGTAGAGACAGAAAATTTAAATGAATCTATAAGAGGAGATAAGGGTTTTGGTTCAACTGGTAGTAAATAATATTATGAAAAATGAAATAGAAAATTTGATAAAGAAAGTTTTGAAAGATCTTGAGATAAAAGATGTTAATTTTCTTGTTGAACATCCAGAAGATTTTAATAATGGTGATTATTCTACGAATGTGGCGATGGTTTGTGCAAAAAAGATTGGAAAGAATCCAAGAGATTTTGCAGAAACTGTAAAAATTGAATTAGAAAAAAAATTACCAAAAGAAATTTCAGAAATTCAAATTGCAGGACCTGGATTTATCAATTTTTATCTATCCAGAGAATTTTTTACAAAAAGTATAAATAATATTTTAGATAAAGGTGATGATTGGGGTAAAAATAAAATACTTAAGGGTAAAAAAGTGATGGTAGAGTATACACAACCGAATCCATTTAAACCTTTTCATATTGGGCATTTGATGAGTAATGCTATAGGAGAATCTATCTCTAGAATTGTTGAATTTTCTGGAGCAAAGACTGTAAGAGTAAATTATCAAGGTGATGTGGGTCCACATATAGCAAAAGCAATATATGGTCTTATAAAATTTGGGATGCCAGAAGAAGATAGAACAATTTCTGAAAAAGCTAGATATATAGGTGAGTGTTATTCAAAAGGTAGTAATTTATATGATACAGATGAAAATGTAAAAAAAGAGATAGATGAAATAAATAAAAAAATATACGAAAAGTCTGATAATAAAATAAATAAAATATATAAATGGGGAAGAAAAGTAACTCTTGAAGCTTTTGAGGTAATATATAAACTTCTTGGAACAAAATTTGATAGATATTTCTTTGAAAGTGATATGGCAATAAAAGGAGAGAAAATTGTAAGAAAGAATATCGGAAAAATTTTTGATGAATCGGATCCTACTAGTTTACAAATGGAGAACAGACAAGGTGGAGCAATAGTATTTCATGGTGAGAATTATGACAAAAAGCTTCACACAAGAGTTTTTATTAATTCACAAGGATTACCGACTTATGAGACAAAAGAAATTGGTTTAACTGTCACAAAGTTTGAAAAGAAAGGTATTTTTTCTTTTATTAAAAAAGATGTAGATCTTTCTATCGTTACAACGGCAATTGAACAAGCTGAATATATGAAGGTAGTTAGCAAGGCTATTTCTCTTATAAAACCAGAATTAGAGAAAAAGATGAAGCATATTACTCATGGAATGATGAAGCTTTCTACTGGTAAAATGTCTTCAAGGAAGGGTAACATTATAACAGGTGAATCATTACTTCGTGATTCTATGGATGTTGTTTTAGAAAAGATGAAAGAGAGAGATATGGAGGATCGAGATAGAAAGAAGATTTCTGAAGTTATTGGGGTTGCTGCACTTAAATATTCAATACTTAAATCTTCTCTTGGATCAGATATAATTTATGATTTTGAAAAATCTATTTCTTTTGAAGGTGATTCTGGTCCGTATCTTCAATACACATCAGTTAGAGCTAATGCTATTTTGAATAAATCAAAAGAATTTAAATTAAATAGTAAAAACATAATTAGAGAAGATGTGACAATGTTAGAAAAGAAGTTGTATCAGTTTGGAGAGATTATAGAAAAATCATATACCTTACTTGAGCCACATCATATAACAATATATCTTACTGAGCTTGCAAGTAGTTTTAATTCGTTTTACGGAAGTACCCAAATCTTGAGAGAAGATAATATTTATATAAATTATGATTTGAAGTTAGTAAAAGCTTTCTATCAAACTATGAATAATGGTTTATGGTTACTTGGTATAAAAGTTCCAGAAAGGATGTAAAAATAAAAGTCCCACCGGCCAAAAAGACGGGTGGGAACTTTTCTTTTTTGTTGCTCATTGAGAGCAACTTGCCCACTTTGTGGGCTAATTACCCTATATGGCCCGATTAACGTTGGCCTAGGGTAATTCATAATTAATTAATGACATATTATCACTATAAAATAATTTTGCAAGATGTTGAAAATATAGTATAATTTACTTATGCGTTGAAAAGGTTATCACCTTGGAGCATTGGGAAGAAAGTCTAGATTTTGCGGAGCAAAAGTGGAACAAGTAGAACCCTATAAATGAGAAGTCCCACGTAGTTCGGTGGGTAAAAAACGAGGTGGTACCACGAGAGAAACTCGTCCTTGTATAGCAATTATTATAATTGTTGTATGTGGACGAGTTTTTTTAATCTAGAATAAATTTTAAAATAAGAATTTCTTAAAGACTTATTTTAAAATCTTGAAATTATTAAATTATTAAAATAAAAAAAATATGGAGGACAAAAAAACAAAAGTAACAGATAGAGAAGAAGCTGTTTTAAAATTTTGGAAAGAAAACAAAATCTTTGAAAAGAGCTTGGATAAATATTCACCAAAAGGGGAATATGTTTTTTTTGAAGGTCCTCCTACTGCAAATGGAAAACCTGGAATTCATCATCTAGAAGCAAGAGCTTTTAAAGATGCTATTCCTAGATATAAAACTATGAGAGGTTATAAAGTACGTAGAAAGGGTGGCTGGGATACTCATGGACTTCCTGTTGAACTTCAAGTTGAAAAGAAGCTTGGTCTTTCATCAAAAAAAGATATTGAAAATTACGGAATAAAAAAATTTAATAAAGAATGTAAGGAAAGTGTTTGGGAGTATACAGACTTATGGTCAAAGTTTACAGAAAGGATTGGTTACTGGGTAGATCAAGAAAATCCATATGTTACTTATCATAATGATTATATCGAATCTGTCTGGAATGTTGTAAAAGAAGCAGATAAACAGAATTTACTTTTTAAGGATTACAAGATTGTATCTTGGTGTCCACGTTGTGGAACAGCTCTTTCTTCTCATGAGCTTGCACAGGGTTACCAAGATGTGAAAGATTTGTCTGTGTATGTAAAGTTTAAGTTAATAGCGCCAGAGGTCCAACCTCTGGAGAAAGAGAGAGGTTGTACCTCTGGCCCCACTTATATTCTTGCCTGGACGACAACTCCTTGGACGCTTCTTGGTAATGTGGCTCTTGCTGTCGGAGAAGGTATCGATTATATAAAAATAAAAGTAGATAGTGAATTTTTGATTTTAGCAAAATCAAGACTTGGTGTTATAGAAAGTGAATATGAAATAATAGAAGAATTTAAGGGTAAGGATTTAATTGGTTTAGAATATGAGCCACTTTATCCATATTTTGAACAAACTATCTCAGGAGAAGAAAAATCTAAATTAAATAAAGCTTTTAAGATTTATGGTGCAAGATTTGTTACTACAGAAGATGGTACTGGTGTAGTACACACTGCAGTTATGTATGGTCAGGATGACTTTGATCTTGGTACAGAAATAGGTTTACCAAAGCATCATATGGTAGGACTCGATGGTAAATATCTTTCTGGTACTGGTCCTTTTGAGGGGAGATTTGTCAGAGATGAAGAAGTAGCTGTCGATATTATTAAGGATTTAGCACATCGAGGACTTTTACTTAAGAAAGAAAAATATGAACACTCATATCCTCATTGTTGGCGTTGTAAGACAGCTCTTATATATTATGCTCGTGATTCTTGGTACATAAAGACAACTGCTCTACGTGACAAAATGGTGGCTGAAAATAAGAAAATAAATTGGGAGCCTTCATACATTAAAGAAGGACGTTTTGGGGAATGGCTTTCTGATATTAAAGATTGGGCAATTTCTCGAGAAAGATATTGGGGGACACCACTTCCTATCTGGACTTGCGATAAATGTGGGGTTAAGGAAGTAATAGGAAGTTTGGAAGATTTAAAATCCAATGTTAAAAAATCTGGTAATAAATATTTTTTGATGAGACATGGCGAGTCTGAAAGTAATTTGAAAGGAATAGTAAGTGTAATTACTGACAATAATGATAAATTAACTCTTAATGGCAGGAATAAAGTAGCAAAATCTGCAGAAAATCTTAAGAGTAAAAAAATAGATTTGGTTTTCGCTTCACCACTTTTAAGAACAAAAGAAACAGCTTTAATAGTTTCTTCTGTTCTAGAAATAGATAAGAATAAAATAATTTTTGATGATAGAATTCGAGAAATATATGCACCTCTTTATGAAGGTAAAACTTGGAGTAATTTCTTTGCAGATTTTCCTGTAGATATGAAGAATTTTAATCACATAAATGATGATAATGAATCTTTGAATGATGTTAAAAAAAGATCGATGGATTTTATTTATGATTTAGAATCAAAATATAAAGATAAAAATATTTTAATCATTACTCACGCGGGACCTATTTGGCTTATGGAAATGGGAGCACTTGCTCTAGATACAAAAGAGATTGTTCACAGGAGGAACATAAGAGATAATTTGATAGTTAATGCAGAAGTTAGAAAGTTGAATTTCTCTTTTTTGCCACATAATGAAAATTATGAACTTGATTTACACAAGCCTTTTATAGATGATATTAATCTTTCTTGTAAGTGTGGAGGAAGGCTTGAGAGAACAAAAGAGGTTATGGACGTTTGGCTAGATTCTGGATGTATGCCTTTCGCACAAGATCATTATCCTTTTGAAAATAAAAGTTTTGTTAAAAGGCATTACCCAGCTGATTTTATATGTGAAGCTATAGATCAGACTCGTGGATGGTTTTATACACTTCATGCAGTAGGGGCAATAATGGGTAAGGGTAGAGCGTATAAAAATGTTGTATGTCTTGGACATATCTTAGACGCAAATGGTAAGAAAATGAGTAAATCTCTTGGTAATATTGTAGATCCATGGGAGATGATGGATAAATATGGAGCGGATACTTTGAGGTTATGGATGTATTCTGTAAACCAGCCAGGGGAATCAAAGAACTTTGATGAGAAAACTGTTTCTGAATTACACAATAAAGTATTTAACCTTCTTTATAATGTTTTGACTTTTTATGAGTTGTATAGAGATAAAGATTTAGAGAATTTTAAGAAATTATCTAAAAGAAAAAATGTTTTAGATAAGTGGATCATATATCGTTTAAGAGAACTTATAAATGAAGTTACAAAAAAGACAGATGAATATAAACTTTTAGAGCCAGTTAGAGCAATGCGTGATTTCATTGATGATTTGTCTACTTGGTATTTACGTCGTTCAAGAGAGAGGATAAAAGGTGGAGACATAGAATCAAAAAAAACTTTGTATTTTGTTCTGAAAAATTTATCAAAAGTTATGGCACCATTTGCACCATTTACTTCTGAGGATATTTGGCAGAAATTAAAAAATAATAAAGATAAAGAAAGTATCCATTTAGAAAAATGGCCAAAGTCTGGAAGAGTAAATATTAGTATCATAGAAGAAATGAATGAAGCAAGAAGGGTTGTGACACTAGGTTTACAGAATAGACAAAAAGCTGGTATCCCCGTAAGGCAACCACTTTCTAAGATAATTATAAATAATAAACCTCTTAAAAATGAATACATAGAGATTATTAAGGATGAGCTTAATATTAAAGAAATAGAGTTTAAGAGTTTAGATAAAGATACACAAATAGTTCTCGAGACGAATATTACAGAAGAATTGAAACAAGAGGGTAACTACCGTGAGCTTGTTAGAGTTATCCAAGATATGAGAAAGAAGAGTGGTCTAAACCCAAGTGATTTAGTCAATTTAATTATAAAGAGTTCTAAGGAAGGAGAAGAATTTATAAATAAATTTAAATCTGAATTAATTAAAACTGTTATAGTGAAAGAGATAAAAGTTGAGGATAATGATGGGGAAGAAATTAAAATAGATGATATTTTGTTTAAAATAAAGTTAATAAAATAAGTTTTAAAATGTGTTAAAATATAACAATAATGCATCATATTTATCATACAAAAGCGATAATACTTTCATCACGTAATATTGGAGAAGCAAATAAGATTTTTTCTTTATATACTCGTGAGCTTGGTATGATAAGAGCTATTGCTCAAGGAGTAAGATTAAATAAATCAAAGTTACGTTTTTCCTTGCAGGATTTTTCTTATGTAAATATTGATTTAGTAAGAGGAAGAGATATCTGGAGAATAACATCTGCTAGTTATATAAATTCTTTTCCTTTTGCAAGAGGAAATAAAGAATCCATTTTTCTGATTGCACGAGTTTCAAAACTATTAGAAAGGTTGTGCCAAGGGGAAGTTGTTAATGAAATTATTTTTGATGATTTTGTTCAGGCATTGTATTTATTAGATTCTCCAGAAATTGAAAAGTCTTCTCTTCTAGCACTCGAGTTGCATGTGGTTTTAAGAATATTGAATAGTCTGGGGTATGTGGATGGAGGATTATTGCTTAAGGATTACTTGTCTTCACCTTTTGATTTTTCTAAAGTAGAAAATCTCCTTAAGGAAAAACAATCTATAATTGCTCATATAAACAAAGCTTTAAATGAGAGTCAATTATAATTATAAATATGTTATAATATTATATTATGAACGAAGAAGGCAAAAATCGCATTGAGGATTTAAAAAGAAAGCTCTATGATAAGGATTATGATTCCAAAAAACACGAAAGAAAAGGTGTTTTACACGAAGTTAAGTATGATGCACCATCTGATTGGGTAGAAGATAATCTTAAGGATGATATGAAAATACGTAAACAAAAAAGAAAAACACCAGTTTTTAAGAAATTTTTTATATTCTCATTAATTTTCTTTTTAGGAGCTTCTCTTTTTGCCTTTTTTAGACTTTATTATAATGATTTAACAGTTTCAAACGACAAGATAAACATAGAAGTTATTGGTAATTCATTTACCAAAGGAGGAGAAGATTTATCTTTGCAAATAGAAATTGATAACAACAATAACGCAAGTTTAGAGTTTGCTAATCTTATAATCGAGTACCCTAGAGGCGCAGAAGACAATTTGACAGACGTAATACGTGTTCCTAGAGATTCTATAGGAACCATAAAATCTGGAGAAAAGGTAATAAGAAATATAAAAGTAAAATTATTTGGAGCTGAAAAATCTGTCCGTAATATTAAAATAAGTTTAGAGTATCACCCAGAAGGTTCAAATGCTATTTTTACAAAGGAAAAATATTACCCTGTAACAATAAGTATGGCCCCATTATCTTTAGTTGTTGATGCTCCAGAACAAATAATTTCTAATCAGTTGGTGGATTTGAGAATAATAGTTTCTCTAAATACATCTACTGAAGAAGGAGATAATCCTGTATTGCAAGTAAAATATCCTAGTGATTTTATATTTGAAAGCGCTAGTCCTGTTCCAATGGTTGATAATTCTGTTTGGGATTTATCTAAATTATCTTTGACTGAACCAATACTTATAAATATAAAAGGTAGACTTTTGGGTCAAGATGGAGATGAAAGAATCTTCCATGTATATGCTGGTTCTTCAAGTGATACAGATCCATCTAAGGTAAATACGGTTTATAGTTCTTTGTTGCAAAAGATGGTAATTTCAAAACCATTTCTCGACGCTAAAATTTTTGTAAATGATAATAAGAGTGATCTTGATTATGCTGTTTCTGGTGGAGAAGATGTAAATGTTACTATAGATTGGGCGAATAATTTACCAACACTTATTACAGATGGGCAGATAATAGCAAGTCTTTCAGGAAATGTTTTTGATAGATCTAAAGTTAAAGTTAATGGAGGTTTTTATGATTCTTTAAATAGCCAAATTATTTGGGATAAAAATTATTTGCAAGGATTAGCAGAAATAAATCCTGGAGAGAAAGGTTCAGTTTCTTTTAGTTTCCGCCCGATTTCTTTAATTGGATTAAATAATATAAGTTCACCACAAGTTTCAATCAAGGTTAGTGTTCGTGGTAGGCAACCTCAGATGGGTTCAACTTACAACGAAGTAGATAATTATACAGAAAGAATTATTAAATTAAACTCTGATTTTCAGATTGCAAATGGTGCTAGTTATTATTCTGGGAGTAACCCACCAAAAGCTGAGACAGAAACTAAGTATAAGGTTACTTGGATATTATCCAATTCATCTAATAAAATAACTCAGGCTGTTGCTAAATCTTCTCTTCCTGGTTATATTAATTTTGTGGGTCCAATAGAAGGCGGAGTAGAGAATGTTTCTTACAATGAAGTCACTCGTGAAATTACTTGGAAGATAGGAGATGTTTATCCTAATACTGGTATTTCTTCAAATAGAGAAGCTTCGTTTATACTAGCTATAAAGCCTTCTTTGTCGCAAATTGGTAGTTTACCTCAACTTACAAAAGAGCTTATTCTTTCGGGTAATGATTCATTTACTGGTAAAGAAATTATAACTACTCGTAATGCAATAAACATATCTTCGGCTGGTTCCCTAAGGGTAATACAATAATTATTATTTTATAAAATAAAAAATGGAAGAAAAAAACGAAATTTTAATGGATAAGATAATCTCACTTTGTAAAAGAAGAGGTTTTATTTTTCAGGGTTCAGAGGTATATGGTGGGCTTGCTGGTACTTGGGATTATGGTCCTCTTGGAGTAGCTTTGAAAAATAATATTAAAAATTCTTGGTGGAAAAAATTTGTTGATGGGCGTTCTGATATGTATGGTATAGATGCTGCTATAATAATGAATCCAGAAGTTTGGAAAGCTAGTGGGCATGTTGATACTTTTTCTGATCCGCTTGTTGAATGCACTAAATGTAAAAAGCGTTTTCGTGAAGATCAATTGAAAGAAGCAGGTAAGTGTGATGATTGCGGGGCAAAGGTTGGTGAAGCTAAACAATTCAATATGATGTTTAGTACGAAGATCGGTGCTGTAGAAGATTCTTCTGCACTTGTTTATCTTCGTCCTGAGACAGCGCAAGGAATTTTTGTAAATTTTAAAAATATTATCGATTCTTTTCATCCAAAGCTTCCTTTTGGTATAGGACAGATAGGAAAGGCTTTTCGTAACGAGATTACCCCTCGAGATTTTATTTTTCGTGTTCGTGAATTTGAACAAATGGAAATTGAGTATTTTATTAAAGGGGAAGAATGGGAAAAGTATTTTGAATATTGGCGTGATGAAACCCTTGAGTGGATAGAGAGTCTGGGTATTGATATGAATATGGTTCACGAGCTTGAAGTACCCAAAGATGATTTAGCGCATTACTCAAAACGCACAATAGATTTTGAATTTGATTTTCCTTTTGGTAGAAAAGAGCTTTATGGTCTTGCATACAGAACAGATTTTGATTTGAAGAATCATCATTTGGATTATCAAGATGAGAGCCTAGGAGAGAAAATAGTTCCTCATGTTATAGAGCCGTCTTTTGGTGTTGACCGTTCTTTGTTTGCTTTGCTTGCAAGTACATACAAGGAGGAACATCTTGAAGATGAAGTAAGGCCGTACTTAGCATTTAAGCCATCTATAGCACCTATTATCTGTGCAGTATCTCCACTTCTTAAAAATAAACCTGAACTTTGCGATTATGCAAAGCTTGTATATGGTGAGCTTAAGAGTGAATTTGGTAGAGTGATGTATGATGACAATGGTAACATTGGTAAACGTTACCGTAGACAAGATGAGATAGGAACACCTTGGTGTATCGTAGTGGATTTTGATACTTTAAATGATGATACAGTTACAATTCGTGATCGTGACACAGGTAAACAAGAAAGAATCAAAAAAGACAAATTGATAGAATATATAAAAGAAAAATTAAATTAATAAAAAGCTGGGTTAATACCCAGCTTTTTATTAATTTAATTTTTATGTTAATATGTCTCTATGCAAAAATTTAAAAAGAAAACATATAAAAATGGACTTAGGGTTATAACTATCCCCATGAAAGATAATCCTACAGTTACAGCTTTGGTTCTTGTAGGAACTGGTAGTGATTATGAGACAAAAGAGATAAATGGGTTATCTCATTTTTTAGAACACATGTGCTTTAAGGGCACAGAAAAGAGACCTTCCCCTCGGATTATTTCTCATGAGCTTGAAGCTTTAGGTTGCCAATATAATGCTTTTACAGATCATGAATACACTGGTTATTATGCAAAAGGAGATGCTAAAAAATTTAAGCAAATTTTTGATGTAATTTCTGATATTTATCTAAATTCTAATTTTCCAGAACTTGATATAGAAAAAGAAAAAGGAGTAATAATTGAGGAGATAAATATGTATGAAGATATGCCACAAGCACATGTTTCTGATATGTTTAGCGAGGTTGTGTATGGAGATCAACCCGCTGGATGGAATGTTGCAGGTAAGAAGGAAAATATTAAGAGAATGAAAAGAGATGATTTTGTGAATTATAAGAATAAGTATTATACAGCTCCTAATACAGTTATTGTTGTATCTGGTAATATTTCTGAATCTGATGTCTATAAAGAAGTAGATAAACATTTTAAAAATATAAACACAAAAAAGAATCCTAAAAAAACTAAAACTAACGACTCTCAAGAGACTTCACAGGTTTTATTAAAATACAAAGAAACAGATCAAACGCATTTTATTCTTGGAGTTAGGGCATTTTCTATCTTTGATAAAAGAGTTCCAACACTTTCTGTTTTATCTGGGGTGCTTGGATTAGGTATGAGTTCAAGATTATTTATTAAGCTTCGTGAAGAAATGGGTGTTGCTTATTATGTAAGATCAGGAAGTGAGTTATCTCTTGATCATGGTACTTTTAATATCTCTGCTGGAGTTACAAATATTAAAGCTAAAGAAGTGATTTCTGAAATATTAAAAGAATGCAAAAAGATTACAGAAGAAATTGTTTCAGATAAAGAGCTAGAAAAGGTTAAATCATTTTTGATCGGAAATATGAAGATGTCTTTAGAATCTACCGACGATATTGCTAACTTTTATGGTGGACAAGAACTTTTGAAAAAAGAAATAATAAGTCTAGATGAAAGAATTAATAATATAAAATTAGTTACAGCTAAAGATGTTCAAAATCTTGCTAAATTTTTATTTAAAAATAAAAATCTGAATTTAGCTTTTATTGGGCCACATAAAAATAAAGAAGATTTTAAGAAAATTCTAAAATTCTAATTTATAGGATATTGTGCTATTATGGTTATATATTATGGATAATAATTCTCAAAAAGTAACAGTTAATATCTCTTCAGGCTCGATTATTAGGGTTATTCTTTGGGGTTTTTTAGTGTTTGCAATAGTTAAACTTACAAGTCTTTTGCTCATAATCCTTACTTCTGTTGTTATGGCATCTTTTGTCGAATATATTGTTGCAAAAGTCAGGACTAAGATTAAAAATAGAACCATAATAGTGTTAGCTGTTTACCTTTTAATAATAGGTATTTTAATTGTTTTATCTTATACATTTGTTCCAGTTTTTATAAATGAAATGTCGTCTTTAGTAGAATCTTTAGGTAAATATATTCCCAATAATAGTGTTTTGAACACTTTTCAGCCAAATACAATAACTGGAGCAAAAGAAGTTATTCATTCAATTTCTTCTAACTCTTCAATCGGAGATGTGATTACAAGCGGGCAAAGTCTGATCAGTACTGTTTCTGGTGGATTTTTTGATATATTTGGTAAAGCTTTTGGTGGCGTATTTAATTTAGTATTAATTTTTGTTTTATCGTTGTTTTTTTCTTTCACAGAGAGAGGTGTGGAGAATTTTTTAAGAATTCTTACCCCCTTAAAACATGAAGAATATGTTTTAGGTTTGTGGAGAAGAACAGAGAAAAAGATAGGTTTATGGTTTCAGGGTCAACTTTTACTTGGAGTGATAATGGGAGTTTTGGTTTATTTAAGTTTAACAATAATGGGTATTAAATATTCTTTATTATTAGCCATATTTACTGCTTTATGTGAACTTGTACCATATGGAATATTTGTTGCGATAATTCCAGCAACCATTTTTGCTTATTTAGATGGTGGTGTAGTTTCTTCAGCTGTTACTGCATCTATCTTTTTCATTTTACACCAGTTTGAACATTATCTAATATACCCACTTATTGTTAAAAATGTTATTGGAATTTCTCCTTTAGTAGTTATACTTTCTGTGCTTATTGGAGGGCATTTAGCAGGTTTTTGGGGTATTGTTTTAGCAATACCTTCTGCTGTATTTATTCTTGAATTCTTTGATGATTTAGAAAAGAAGAAGATAGCTATTAATTAAGATTAATTTATGTCAAAAAATTTTTATATAACAACAACCTTACCATACGTAAATGCAAAACCACATATTGGTTTTGCTATGGAGATTATACGTGCAGATAGTATAGCTAGATATAAAAAAACTAAAGGGTATAATGTCTTTTTTAATACAGGTACAGATGAGCATGGCAAGAAATTATGGGAGGGTGCAGAAAAAGAAGGAATTAGTGTTCAGAAATATGTAGACAATTATGCTCTTGTTTTTAAAAAATTAAAGGGTTTACTAAATATATCAGAAGATATTCATTTTATAAGAACGACAGATATCAATCATACGATGGCGGTAACTGAGTTTTGGAATAAATGTAAAGAAAATGGTTTCATTTATAAGAAAAATTATAAATCTAAATATTGTACTGGTTGCGAGTTAACAAAAACCGATTCAGAATTAGATGGGAATGGTGAGTGTAGGGAACACCCAGGAAGAGCGATAGAATTTATTGATGAAGAAAATTATTTCTTTAAATTTAGTGCATTTCAAGATAAATTATTAGATTTTTATAAAAAAAATCCAAAATTTGTAATTCCTGATTTTAGATTCAATGAAGTAAAATCTTTTGTAGCTTCTGGCCTTGAAGACTTCTCTGTCTCTAGGATCGCATCAAAAATGCCTTGGGGTATAGCTGTACCTGATGATAAAGAGCAAGTTATATATGTTTGGTTTGACGCTCTTGTAAACTATATTTCAACACTCGGTTGGCCCAATAGAGAAGAAGGGAATCTTTTTGAAAAGTTTTGGGTAATGGGTGCGCCTGTACAATATTGTGGGAAAGACAATCTTCGTCAGCAATCTGCAATGTGGCAAGCTATGCTTATGGCAGCAGAGTTGCCACAATCTTCTCATGTTATTATAAATGGTCATATAACAGGAGATGGTGGTATAAAAATGTCTAAGTCACTAGGTAATACTATTGATCCTTATGAAATTGTAAAAGAATATGGAGCAGAAGCTCTTAGATATTTTGTGCTACGAGAGATTTCTTCTTTTGAGGATAGTCCGTTTACATTAGATAGGTTTAAGAACTCATATAATTCTGGTCTTGCTAATGGTATAGGAAATCTAACCTCAAGACTTATGAATATGTTTGTTACTTATGATATAGATATAAGCGGTTTGTCTTTTGAGCCTATATTAAGTAATGAGATAGAAAATGCTTATGAGAATTTTGATTTAAATAAAGTAATGAATATTATATGGGATAAAATATCTATCCTTGATCAATTTATTCAAGAAACAGAACCGTATAAAAAGATAAAGATAAATAAAGAAGAGGCAGTAATTGATTTATTGAAAGCTGGGCAAGATTTAGCTTGTATTGCTGTATCACTCGAGCCTCTTTTACCAGAAACTTCTAAAAAGATAATAGATCTTTTAAGGAAAAGACAGAAACCAGACTCTCCTTTATTTTTAAGAAAAATTTAGTATGTCTCCTAAGTATATAGATATACATTCACACTTAAATCTTCCTCAATTTGATGAAGACAGGGAAGATGTAATACAAAAATTGAAAGATGAAAATGTTTCAACTATTGTTGTGGGTGATAATTATAAGACTTCTATTTTTGCTGTAGAATTAGCCAATCAACATGAGAATCTTTATGCATCAGTAGGACTTCATCCAAGCGAAGTTCTAATAGAAGATTTTAATTATGAAAATATGTTTTTTCTTGCAAAACAAGAGAAAGTTTTATCTATTGGTGAATGTGGTCTTGATTATTTTAGAAACAATGAAGATTATTTTAAATTAAAACAAAAAGAGATTTTTAATCTTCATATAAAACTTGCACTTGAGGTAAATAAGCCTCTTATGATACATGCAAGACCCAATAACGGAACAATGGATGCCTATAATGATGTATTAAATATCTTAGAATCTTATAAAAAAGATAATTCAAACTTAATGGCAAATTTCCATTTCTTTTCTGGTGATATAAATATTGCGAAAAAAGTTATTTCTTTGGGTTTTACATTGTCTTTTGATGGACCAATTACTTTTTCTAGTGATTATGATGATGTGATAAGATTAACGCCGATAGAATCAATAATGGCAGAAACGGATTCTCCTTTTGCAGCGCCAGCTCTTTACAGGGGTACAAGATCAGAGCCGTATATGGTGAAAGAGGTTATTAAAAAGATAGCTCAAATCAAAGGTTTATCTGAAGAAGAGACTTTAATTAAGATAAATAATAATGTAAAACGAGTTTTTGGTGCTTTCAGGTGTTGGACACCTGAAGAATAATGATTTTTGGGCGGTTTGTCTCTTGAAAAATAAGGATATTTTAGCGTCAGGTGTCCAACACCTGAAAGAATAATTTTGACTTTGGTTTGTATTTTTGGTAGTATTTGTCTATCTCATTTGTCGCGACCCTGAAGTCGTGACACATACCCGTCCGACTGAGTAGTCGTTCAGGCGGGGGTCCGTGGTGAGGTGATTTAAAAATTATTAATTTAAAACTTTTAAAATGGTAAGAGCAAAGAAAGATGTAAATGTAGATGAACTCGAAAATAACGAGGATGTTCGTCTTGGTGTGTATGAAGTTGGTTATTTAATGATTCCAACTATTCCAGAAGAGGGGTTAGGGGAAGAAGTTGTTTCTTTGAAAGATGCACTTCTTGAGAAGGGAGTTAATTTTATATCAGATGAATATCCTAAATTAATAGAGCTAGCTTACGAAATGACTAGATCTATCTCCAATAAGAAGCAGAAGTTTTCTTATGGTTATTTTGGTTGGGTTAAGTTTGAGTGTAAAACAGATGTTGCTAATGCAATAAAAGATTATCTTGATAAAAATGAAAAGTTAATTCGTTTTATTTTGATTAAGACAATTAGAGAAAATACTATGTCTGTTAAACGTTCTTATAAACAAGAAGGTAAAAGACGTACTTCTACAAAAACAAAAGAAACAGTAGAAGAGATAAACGAAGAAGAGATTGATAAAGAGATAGAGGCTCTCGTGGTATAATAAAAATGTTTCGTTATAAGTTTCGGTCATACTTTTTAACGAAATTGTTTAATGTTTTACAAATATTTAGTCGAAAATATAATTAAGTAGGATCAAAAATAAGACCGTGACCTGCTTCTAAATAGGATGTATTTAAATAAGGCGTTCTTAATAGGTAATTTAACTAGAGATCCAGAGCTTAGAGCTATTCCTTCAGGAATAAAAGTTTGTAGTTTTGGTTTAGCGACTAATCGTATTTGGAAAGATAAAAATGGAGCAAAACAAGAATCAACCGATTATCATAATGTAGTTGTTTTTGGTCGTCAAGCTGAAACAGTTGCACAGTATATGAAAAAGGGTAGTCAGGTTATGGTGGAGGGTAGAATGCAGACACGAAGTTGGGATGATGCGAATGGTGTCAAAAAGTATCGCACAGAAATTATTGCTGATCGTGTTCAGTTTGGTGTAAATAGTAATTCCTCAAGAACTAATCCTACTTCAAATCAAACGCCTAAAGAAGATTCTAACACCGAGGAATTAGATACTATAGAATATCCTGACGAACAAATAAACACAGAGGATATACCGTTTTAAAGAGCTAATGGCTAGGTTCTAGTTTGGTTTCTAGCCTAGATTAAAAGATTTAATAAAATTTTAGTTACTGTAAACTAGTTACTAGAAATTAATTTATGAAACAAGATTATTTTTCATCGAATAATATAAAGCATATTGATTATAAGGATATAGAATTATTAAAAAGATTCTTAACTCCCAGTGCAAGAATGATTTCAAAAAAGAGATCAGGAGTAACTGCAAAAAATCAAAGAAAGCTTTCAAATGCAATTAAGCGTTCAAGATTTATGGGTTTACTACCTTATGTTGCTAAGTAATAACTAATAAGATTTAACTGTGTATCATTAAGTAGAATATAAAATAAAACTCGGGTAGAATCCCGAGTTTTATTTTATGTTTAAGGATTTTAAGAATGTTTCCAATTCTTCACCTTTAACTTCTCTCCATTTACCAATACCTAAATCTTTAAGCTCTATGTTCATAACTCTAACACGTTTTAAATCAATAACTTTATGATGTAATGCTTCACACATTCGTCTTATTTGTCTCTTTTTACCTTCTGTGAGTATTATTCTAAAGGTATTATTGGAAATTTTACCCTTTGGGTTATCTGCCCATACTTTACATTTTCTAGATATAATTCCATCAAAATGAACACCATTTCCCATTAACTTAATAAATTTATTTGTAAAATTAGGTTCAACTTTTACAAGATATTCTTTTTCATGAATATATTTGGGTGATAAAAGTCTATCTGTTATTCTTCCGTCATCTGTTAGTATTATAAGGCCATGAGAATCCTTATCCAGTCTACCAATAGGGAAGACTTTCTTTGGGAATTTGGTAGTACTTAAGATATCTTTTGCTTTTGAATCTTTGTTGGTTGATATACCTACTTCTTTGTTATAAGCATAATATACAAAATCTTTTTTAATATTTTTTACAACAATTTTATCTTTTTCTTCAACCATGTCTCCAAGTCTCGCAATACGGTTGTTTATTAGAACCATTTTGTTTTTAATAAGCTCATCTCCACCTTTACGAGTAGAGTAATTATTTATTGCTAAATATTTATTTATTCTAATTGGATATACAATTTTCATCATGATTATGTTCTAGTTTAGGTATTATATAAAAACCAATCGACATTATTACCCCCAAAAGAATAAAGAGATATTGAAATGGCAGGAAGAAAAAAACAATTGTTGCAAGGGTTGGAGCTATTATATAAGATATTGGATTCATGTCTCTATATATACTTAATAAGCCAGCATCCTTATCTTCCGTGTGGCTAAAGAAATATATTTCAGAAGTTGTTTCGATCATACTTGCTCCGACGCGTGTAAGGAATAGGACTATTGCCCATAGTGTTAGATCAAGTGATGTGATAAAAGAAATTGAAGCTGTTGATATGATTAATATTGAAAACCCAATACACAATAGAGCTTTTTTGTTTACGTGATATTTATCTATTAAGAGTCCTATTGGTAGAGCAAAGATAACAAAAGGGGTAAGCATTATTGTAAAAATTACACCCATTGAGTCCCAGTTGAATCCTAAGTGCTCATGGAAATATATTGGAGTATAGACAACCATCCATGCATAGAAGAATTGAAGCAGGAAGTTTATCGCAACTATTGCGAACATATTTTTATTTTTTTTCAAATATCTAAGGGTTTCTAAAAATGGTGTTTTTATGTATTTTTTATCTTTAAAAGTTTTAACTGAGAACATAAAACCTATTGTCATCAATACTACCATTAAGAATGCAAGTACGTATATAGCACGGTAGCCACCCTCTTTTGTTATCATAAAAGCAGCGACAAGAGGAGATAGCATCCAAGCAATATTTATAATAGTTAGGTAAAATCCTCTTGTTTTACCGGTTTTACTTGGGTCACTATAATGCTCGATAAATATATCAATACAAAATAATATTAATGTGTTTGTTGAAGTAAATACAACAAAAGAAGATGCTATTATGTATGGATTTGTGGATGTTATAAGCCCAATAAGCGAAATTATATTTATTACTAAAAATAGGAGGGTTAATTTTCTATTCCCAAAATATTTTAAAATATTTACACTTCTTGAAAGAAGTATTAATGCCACAAGAGACGAAGCGGTATAAAGCATACCCACAAGTTTTTCTGGGATAATACCAGTTAAGAACGTCGAGTTAACATATGCTGATAATGCTATGTGTAAAGTAAAAAGGAAGGATAATGTATATATTCTTTTAATTTTTTTTTCTCTCATTTTATCTTATATACTTAATAATACGGGTATAACGATTGGCCTCTTGGCAGTTTTTTGGAAAAGGAATTTAGATATATTATCACCAAGAGCTGTTTTAATATTATCAAAATTAATAGGACCCATACCTTTGGATTCTTCTTCGACTGTTCTTTTAATAATTAATCTTACTTGGTGTAAAAGTTCTTGATTCTCTTTTAGATATATAAAACCACGAGATATTATATCTGGTGATTTTCTTAGTTTACCATTTGAAGAATCTATTGTTGCTATTAAGACAAACATCCCATCTTGTGCAAGCATCACTCTGTCTCTTATAACAACATCTTGTTCATCTCCAATAGAAAAACCATCAACCATCATAGGACCAGAGGGAGCTTTCTCCTTTCTCATAGATATTCTCTTACCTTCATTTGTTATTTCAATTATCGAACCATTGTCAGGCACAACAATATTTTCTTCAGACATTCCTAAAGACATTGCTAATTCTTTGTGTTTTACAAGCATCGAATGCCAGCCGTGTATGGGGATAAAGAATTTGGGATGTGTTTTTTTGTGAAGCCATTTAATGTCTTCTTGGTTACCATGCCCTGTAGCATGGATATATTCTTCACTTGTTCTATAACTTATTATTCTAACACCATGCCTTGATAGGTTGTCTTTTAAATGTTGGACAGCTATTTCATTACCAGGGACAATTGATGAAGATAATATTATAGTGTCTCCTTTTTTTATTTGGAATTTCTTATGAGTTTTTGTTGCAGCTCTACCTAAAGCAGCAAATTCTTCTCCTTGAGCTCCAGTCATCATTATAATAACTTTATTAGGAGGAAACTTTTCTGTATCTTCGATTTGTATTATTGTACCTTTTTTAGGTTTGAAAATTCCTGCTTGTTCACATATTTCCATATTGGTTTTTAGAGATCTCCCATCAAGAGCAACTTTTTTACCTAAAGACTCTGCAACTTCGACTATTTTCATTAAACGAGTTATTGAAGAGGCGAATGCTGCGATTATTATTCTTCCTTGTATTTGTTTAATTAATTTTTCTAAGCCTTCGTGAACTTTTATTTCAGGTAAAGAAAAACCCTCGTTCTCTACATTTGTTGAGTCAGACATTAACAAGAGAACATTTTCTTTGTCAAAAAAAGCATATTCTTTTTCTTCTTCTTTGGTAGCTATACCATCTATTTGGTCTAGTTTGTAGTCTCCTGGGGTTACTATTGATCCATATGGTGTTTCTATCACAACACCAAGAGAATCTGGTATTGTGTGGGTAACTCCAAAGAATCTTATTTTTAGACTACCAGCATAAATTACAGAATTAGTTTCAACAATCTGAGCATTTAGAGCAGGTAAATGTGGAAATTCTTCTTGGCGTTTTTTAATCATTAGAACAGATAGGTTTCTAGAATATAATGGTGGGTTACCTATACGGCTCATAACAAGTGGAACTCCACCGATATGATCAAGGTGCCCATGAGTAACGATCATTGCTTTTATTTTATCCTTTCTCTCTTCTAGGTATGTAGTGTTTGGGATTATATAATCAATACCTGGCGTATCTTCTGTTTTAAATTGCATACCTGCATCTATGACTATAATGTCATCATTAAACTCTATTGCAGTCATGTTTTTACCTATTTCTTCAACTCCACCGAGTGGTATTATTCGGAGCACTCCTTTTTCGGGAGGGGGGATTATGTTGGATTTGTTCTTGGGGTTATTTGAGTTTAGATTATTTGTTTTTGTTCTGCGAACATTTTTAGGGTTACTGTATTGATAACTACCACGGATGTTCTTTTTAAAATTCTTTTTAATAGGAGAAGAATCTGTCACTTTTTGAGTGGATATTGTCTGTTTAGAATGCTGTGTATTTTTGGAAGTTTCTGTTCTGTTAATAACCCTAGTATTATTCCTATGGTAATTAAATCTTTGCCCGTTTCTATTTTTGGGATTATTTGTATTTTTATTTATTTCATTCATTTTTTTATTTCTTTTTAAGAAATTTTATTTAGTAAAGATTTTCCAGACTTTGTCTGTATCAACTGACCATAGGTAAACTTCTGAGAATCTATCTGATGGAATTGTTATATTTATGTTTGGTATATTTAATTTTTTAGATGTAACGTATAAATATTTTGGAGAATAGATAAAGATTGCTGGTAAGTTTTTATTAAATTCTTCCTCTAAAGATTTATATTTTTCTATACGTTCTTCTATTGATAAAGTATTCTGAATTGATTCAAGTAGTATATCTACTTTTTTATTATTATACATTCCTATGTTAGAACCAGGGTCTACCCTCTGAGAAGAGTGCCAGTAAGAATAAATGTCAGATTCATAATTGATAAGTAAACCAAACAGTAATGCTTCATAATCACGAGCTCTAATTAATTGGTTCAATTGCCCAGATCCATAGACTTTTTGGTTGTTTATCTCAATGCCTACTTTTGCTAATTGGTCCTTAATAATATTATTGATTTTTTTAAGCTCTGGGGTATCTCCAGTTGTTACTGAAAAAGAAAGCCTTACTTCTGGTTCATTCGTTTTTACTGTTTGTTTGACAGTTTTACCATTTACTTTTTTCTCAATAACCTTTGTTTCTTCTCCACCTTTTGACCTAAATCCATCTTCTTTTATTGTCCAACCTGCTTTATCTAAAGATTCGTTTACTTGTAATATTGTGTCAGAATTAAATGTTAATATATCTTTTTCTCCAGAAAATTTTTCTGGAATGGGATTGTATATTACTGTTCCATATCCATCTAAAATTTGGTTTATTATATCTTGCCTATCAATTACATCATTAATAGCTTTTATAATTACAGGATCATTGAATATTTTATTATTGTTATTATTTATGAAAAGACCAAATTCTCTAGGTAGTGGAGTCTCATTTATTTTATAATTTTTATTTATTAATCCCTTGATGTGTTCTGGGCTTATCTCACCGGCTTGGTCGATATTGTTATTATAAAGAGCTTTTAAAAGGTCTTTTTCGTTGTCATAAGATATGATATTTATAGTCTTAATTAAAGGTTTCCCTAAAACAAAATTTTTAAACCTTTCAAGTTTGTAAACTTCAGGAATACCTTCTTTATCTTTTTTAACATAAGTTATTTTATAAGGACCAGAACCTATCGCTTTTGTGTTATTTAAAATTAAAGAAGAAAGACTGAATTCGTTTGAATTTATATTTTCCCATAATTTATGAGGAAGAATTCCTATTGTTAAATTATCCATAAAAGAAATAAATGGCTGTTTTAATACAAAGGTAATATTTTTGTCATCAATTTTTTCTATTACTACTTCCTCCCAATTAGGCCTTCTTGGACTTTTAGTTAAGGGATCCTTTATTTTGTTTATAGTAAAAATAATATCATCACTAGTAACTTTAGATCCATCATGAAATTTTGCACCTTCTCTTATTTTAAATGTATATATTTTACCGTCAGATGAAATCTCGTAAGACTCTGCTAAATCAGGAATAAATTTACCATCACCTGTTTTTCTCATTAATCCCGAATAAACAAGAGCTACTAAATCTTTGTCTGCATTAGAAAGTGCAACAACTGGGTTTATTAAAGAGGGTGTTCCTATTACACCTTCAGTTATGGATCCACCACTAACGGGAACATTTACTATGATTTTTGAATTTAAAATTCCTAATATTGAGATAAAAGAGGTAATAGATATAAAAGATAAGAGTAAAAAGACAATAAATTGCTTTTTTGTGAAGCTTCTTACTGCTTCTATTATTTCTTTTTTATTATGTATTTTAAACTCTTTTATAAATAGAATAAATTTACGCATAAAACGATCAATTAGAATAGACTTAAGCTTTTACTCTGGTTATTTTATTAAAACTGAGATAAAAGAAAGAACTGTAAGTGCTATTGCTACTACTATGGTTAAAATAAAAATAAATTTTTCAAAACCACGACGTGTTGTATATAAACCGCCTGATTCTCCTCCACCTAATGCTCCACCAACTCCAGCCCCTGATTGTTGTAAAAGGATAGCTATGATTAATGTTATAGATAGTATTATCTGTATGTAAGGTAATATATTAGTCATAAATTATTACTAGTATATATTACTATATTTGAGAGAAATAAGCAATGTTCTCCAAATAGGACTTGAATTTATATATTTGGTGCTGGGGAGAGGACTTGAACCTCCATGGAATCTCTTCCGCTTGCTCCTAAGGCAAGTGCGTCTGCCAATTTCGCCACCCCAGCATTACAAAATATACTAACAGATATAGAGATAAATTACCACTTTTAATTAAAATAATTTAGAGGCCTGGGGCGGAATTGAACCGCCGCATAGAGATTTTGCAGATCTCTGCCTTACCACTTGGCTACCAGGCCTGATGTATATACTTCATAAATATTATACTAACTTTTTGATAATAACTCGTCAATTTTTTGACGATTCTTTTCTCCTTCATCTATCTTTACATCAAGGAAGGGAACAGGTCTTATTTTAAGTTTCTTTGATACTTCTTTCCTTAACTCTCCAAGATTCCTTTTTATAAATCCATAAGCTGCGTTTTCTTTTTCTCTAGGTAATACACTTATCATAATAACTGATCTTTTTCTATCATCTGACAAAGTAACCCTCGTAACTGTTATAAGAGATGTTATACCAGAAATACTTTCTATGTAATTAGCAGAAATTTCTTTTATATTATTTTGTATTTTTTCATTTTTATAATTAGCCATAATTTATTTAAATACAATTTCAAAAGCTTCAAGTATGTCTCCTTGAGATATATCAATTTTTGTTTCTACTTGTAGACCACATTCATATCCCTCCAAAACTTCTTTAGCTTTGTTTTTATTTATTTGTAATTCTGTGATTTTACCAAAACCTATTTCTGTGTCTCTTCTTATTATCTTTACTTTATTAGAAAGACTTATTTTACCATTTAATACCTTACCACCAATAACATGTTTATTTTTAGTTTCACCGAAAGTTTTTAAAACCTTAAGAGAACCTATTGTTTCAAAGGATTCTTGCCTAGGACGTCTTTTTTCTGTTAATTCTTTTAACCAGTCAATTAACTTGTAGATAATATCAAAAGTTACTATTTCTATATGCAATGATTCATTTATATCTCTAGCTGAATTATCTATTTTAATATTAAAACCAACAATAACAGTTTCTTTATCGACGCTAGCTATTTTCAAATCGGATTCATTTATTGCTCCAACACCTTTATTAACAATCTTAAATGATATTTCTTCGGTATTTAGCTTATTAATTTCTTTTTCAATAGCTTCGATTGTTCCAGAAACATCAGTTTTTATTATGATGGGTATTATCTTACCAGTTATCTGAGGTTTCTCTTCTTTGTTTGTGTTTAATAAATCACTTATTTCTTTTATGTATGATTCGGCTTCTTTTTTAGAATCAAATGATTCAAAAATTCCTCCAACTTCTGGTATATTATCAAACCCAATCAAACGAATAGGGGACGAAAACGTAGCTTCTTTAATAGATTTACCTAAAAAGTTTTCCATCATTCTTGTATTTACTATTGAATTACCAGAAGCGACAAACATACCTGCTTTTAGTGTTCCGTCTTTAATGATGCATGTTGCTTCTACTCCACGTTTAGGATTACGTTTTGCTTCAATAATTATTCCACTAGCATTTTTATTTTTATCTCCTTGAAAATTTTCAAGATCAGAAACTAGTAATATCATATTAAGTAGTTCGGTAATACCAGTACCCACTTTTGCTGATATAAGTACGTAGGGGATATCTCCACCTTGTCCTTCAAGATAAATACCTTTTTCAACTAGGTCCATTTTTGCTTTTTCCACATTGGCATTTGGTCTGTCTATTTTATTGATAGCTACGATATAAGGAGTTTTGCTTTCTATTATTGTGTTATAGGCTTCCATTGTTTGAGCTTTAACCCCATCTTCTGCTGATACGATAAGTATTGCTATATCAGCTGCTTGTGCACCACGTTCTCGCATTTTAGTGAAAGCTTCGTGTCCTGGTGTATCTAGAAACGTTATTGTTCTGTCTTTTCCATTTTCATCTTTTACTGAAACTTCGTAAGCACTGATACATTGCGTTATTCCACCAGCTTCACAATCAACTATATTGGATTTTCTTATATAATCTAAAAGAGTTGATTTTCCATGATCAACGTGTCCCATTATAACTACTACAGGAGGACGTACTTTTCCATCTATCTTATTTTTTTCTGGCATATTATTTTACTGATTATTTAGTAATAAATTAAGATAAAATCTTAAGTTGTCGACTTACTTATTTAAGGATTTTTGTAAAACATGATCTTCTTCTTCTGAAAGATCAAATTCTGATTTACCTTTGACTATTGGTTTTGCAAAAACGCTCATTCTTTCTCTAGCATAGAGACTTGATAATATAACTCCGTCACCCTTATCATTAAGGAAAGATATAGCAAAACTTTGATTTCCACCAGCTTCAGTGAAAGGGTTAAATCTAATTATTTTAATATCTCTTATTGTTTTGTCTAAACGAGAATCTACTATTTTTAAATGATCGTTTATATTTTTTTGATTTTCTTCTATTTCCAACATCTTCTTATTTATAGATACAATCATTTCTTCTAAATTTTTGACTTTTACACCTCTAAAAATCTTTTTAAGTCTCATTTCAATAGCTAAAAGCCATAATATTGAAATTAATGCGAAGAAAAAAACTATACCTATTAAAATAATAGTATTCATAACTATATGAGAGTATATACTAATAAAGGCTTTTTTACAATGGTTTTATTGTTTTAAGAGTGATATATTATAATCATGTTTTCAAAGAAAAAAATATATTTAGATTATGCAGGAGCAACTCCTATTGATAGAACTATTTTGAAGAAACTTTATTTTTACGAAAAGAAGTTTTTTGCTAATGGTAGTGCTATATATAATGATGGAATAAAAGTTAGAAGTATAATAGAAAAGGAGAGGGGTAAAATTGCTAAGCTAATAAATGCTCATAGTAATGAAATAATTTTTACTGGTAGTGGGACGGAAAGTAATGCGATTGCGATAATTGGAGCGGTTTTATATTTTAAAAATAAAAATAATATTTTACCTCATATTATAACTACAAAGATTGAACATCCTGCTGTACTAGAAAATTGCAATATGCTTGAGAAGACAAACCAAGCAGAAGTTACTTATTTGTCAGTTGACAAAAATGGCCTCATAAATATTAAAGAATTAAGAGAATCAATAAAAGAAAATACCGTTATTGTTTCTATTATGTATGCCAATAATGAGATAGGATCGGTGGAACCCATACAAGAGGTAGCAAAAGAAGTTAGATATTTTAGAAAGAAAAATAATTCTATTTATCCACTTTTTCATACCGATGCTTGCCAAGCAATAAATTATTTATATATTGAGAATATTGAAAAATTAGGCGTAGATTTAATGTCTTTTAATAGCTCTAAGATATATGGTCCTAAGGGTATTGGTGCTTTATATAAAAAGAGAGGAGTTAATTTATCTCCAATTTATCATGGAGGAGGGCAGGAATTTGGCTATCGTTCTGGTACAGAAAGCTTATCTCTAATTATTGGATTTGCTGAAGCATTTGTTATTGCAAATAAAATAAAAGAAAAAGAATCAGACAGACTTACAAAAATTCGAGATCTTTTTATTAAAGAATTAATTTCTTTAGAAATAGAATCTTTTAAGATTATTATAAATGGAGGTTTGGAAAATAGACTACCGAATAATATTAATATTTCTATTTTAGGTATTAATAGTGAACTTTTAGTTATAGAGCTTGGTGCATTAGAGGTATATGTTTCAGAAAAAAGCGCTTGTCATAGTAATTTGGCTAATTCTTCTCATGTTCTCTTGGCTATACTAGGTGAAGAAAATCAGGATTTAAAAAAGTATGGTTCTGTTAGGATATCACTTGGAAGATACACAAAAGAAAAAGACGTATATTTATTTATAAAAAGATTAAAGAAGATTTTATTAAAATATAAAAATATATATAAATTAGAGTAATTTAAACTCTTGAATTATATGCTATAATGTATATATGGATATTAAAGAATTAGACAAAAAACAGCTTATTTTATTGACTTTACTCATAACTTTTGTTGTTTCTATAGCAACTGGGATTATTACTGTCTCTTTGATGAATCAAATGCCTAAAAGTGTTCCACAGACAATAAACAATGTTATACAAAGAACTATTGAAAAAGTTACTACTGTTGAAGTTCCGTCTAATGATAGTAATAAAGTGGATGAGTCTAAAGATTCAGACTTTTCAATTTTAGGAGATGGAGATGTTTTAGTTTCTTTATATTATAAATATGCAGAGATCATAGACGGAGAACTTTCTGGTGATGTTGTCTTGTCTGATGAATCTTCGGAGTCAAAAGATGAAAATAAACCCAAAAAACCACTTGATAGATTAGGGCAAGGAGTTATAATATCTGAAACAGGTCTTATTTTAGTGGAAACAAATATTTTGAAAGAAGGTGAAAATAAGTATAAAGTTGTTCTTGATAAGACTGAATTTTATGCTTCTATATTAAAAAAATACAGTAATGGTTTTTCTATTTTAAAAATTTCTAAAATAGAAGATAGTGATACAGATTCCGAAGTAGATGAAGATTCTGTACAGTAATAAATATTTGTTTTTTAAGAAATATTATTTATATTAATATATTAATTTTATGCCACCATTTAATAATTTTACAACAAAAGCTAAAGAGGTTATAAGAAAATCACATGAATTAGCGATCGAAAGAGGGCAAACTCATGTTAATTCTTTGCATCTACTTTTATCTTTGATGACACAAGAAGATTCTTTGATTGTTTCTGTATTGGATAAAATGGAGATCGATACTGCTTTACTTATGGATAACCTAACAGACAAAATCGATGTTCCAGAAAACAGAAACACTCTTTCACCTTCATATCAGATATATCTTACTCCAGATCTAGCATTGGTTATTGAAAATTCTGTTAAGGTGGCTCTTTCGTTAAAAGATGAATTCGTTTCAACAGAACACTTGTTTGTCTCTTTATTAGAAGTTACTGGAGAGGGAAGAGATTATTTATTACGTTTTAAAATAGATAAAAATAAAGTTATTGAGGTTTTAAAATTACTTAGAAATGAAAATATTACAGAATTATCTTCATCAAAAAAGCCTAAATTACTAATTCGTTTTACAAGGAATCTTACTGAGCTTGCAAGGCAAGATAAGCTTGATCCTGTTATTGGTAGAGAAAGAGAAATACTTCGAATGATGCAGATATTGTCTCGGAGGACCAAGAATAACCCTATTCTTATAGGTGAAGCAGGTACTGGTAAGACTGCTGTAGTAGAAGCTTTAGCTATTAGGATTGCTAAAAATGATGTTCCTGAAAGTTTGAAGAATAAAGAACTTGTCTCTCTAGATTTAGGTTTGCTTCTTTCTGGTACAAAATATCGTGGAGAATTTGAAGAAAGATTAAGGGGTATTATGAAAGAGATAGAAAGATCTGCCGGTAAAATAATTCTTTTTATTGATGAAATCCATACGATAGTTGGAGCGGGAAGTTCTGAGGGGTCAATGGACGCTTCAAATATGCTCAAGCCTGCACTTGCAAGAGGGGAAATGCATGCTATTGGAGCAACAACATTGAAAGAGTATCAAAAATATATTGAAAAAGACCCAGCCTTAGCTAGAAGATTTCAGCCTGTCTATATAGATGAACCAAGTATTGATGATGCTGTAGCTATACTTCGTGGTTTGAAAGAAAAATATGAATTATTCCATGGAGTTCAGATAACAGATGATGCTATTATTTCAGCTGTATCACTTAGTTCTAGATACATTACAAATAGGTATTTACCAGATAAAGCCGTTGATCTTATCGATGAAGCTTCCTCTTCTTTACGATTAGCTTTGGAGAATAAACCACAGGTACTAGAAGAATCTGATAGGAAAATAATGCGTTTAGAAGTTGAAAAAGAAGCCTTAACAACAGAAATTGAAAGAGATAAAAAATCTCAAAATAAAGAAGCTAGATTAAGACTAAAGAATATAGAAAAAGAAATTGCTAATTTGAAAGAACAAACGAGAGAATTGGAACTTAAGTGGAACAATGAAAAAGAAACAGTTCTTGAGATTCGTGGTATTAAAAAGGAGTTGGATCAGCTCCGTGTTGAAGAAGAGAATGCTGAGATGAAAGCTGATCTAGGTAAAGCAGCAGAAATTCGATACGGGAAAATACCAGATTTACAAAAGAAGTTAGAAACAAAAATAACAAAACTTAAGAAGCTTCAAAGATCTAGAAGAATTTTAAAAGAGGAGATTACCGAAGAAGATATAGCCTCAGTCGTTTCTCGTTGGACAGGAATACCTGTTGAAAAAATGCTCGAGGAAGAAATGAAGAAGCTTTCAAAGATGGAAGATGAATTGAGGCTTCGTGTAGTTGGGCAAGACGTAGCGATTAAAAAAATTGCCGATGTTGTTCGTCGTAGTCGTGTGGGAATATCAGACCCCAATAAACCTATTGGCTCATTTATTTTTCTTGGTCCAACTGGTGTTGGTAAAACAGAATTAACTAAAGCACTCGCTTCGTTTATGTTTAATGATGAAAAGGCTTTAATTCGAGTAGATATGAGTGAGTATACAGAAAGACATAGTGTTTCAAAGCTTATAGGCTCACCACCGGGTTATGTTGGTTATGAAGAATCTGGTAATCTTACTGAATCAATAAGACATCGTCCTTATTCAGTAATTTTATTTGATGAAATAGAAAAAGCTCATCCAGAAATATTTAATATTCTTCTTCAGGTATTAGATGAAGGTAGGTTAACAGATGCAAAAGGCAGAGTTGTTAACTTTAAAAATTCTATAATAATTTTGACTTCAAATATTGGTGGAGAATTTATAGACAAGATGGAATCTATTGGATTTACAAATAATTCAAAGAAAGATGAATACAAGGAAACAAAAAGTAAGGTTCTCGATTCGTTAAAAAATCATTTTAGGCCAGAGTTCTTAAATAGATTAGATGATATAATAATTTTCGATATTCTCTCTGAGGATGTAATCAGAAAGATTGTTGATATTAAAATTAAAACTATAAGAGAACGTCTCTTGGGTAAGGGTATAATATTGGATATAGAGGATGAAGCTTTGTTTTATCTTGCAAAAGAAGGTTATGATCCTCATTATGGAGCAAGACCACTTGGTAGACTTATACAAGATAAAATACTTAATCCAGTTGCTAATTTTATAATAGATAAAGGGATTAAAAAGGGAGATATTGTTTATGTGAGAATGGAATCTGGAGAAATTGTTGTTGAGGCAAGAAAAAAGAAAATGGTAAGTAATTTAAAAATTGAAAGTAAAAAATAAATAAAATCCTCCAGAGATGGAGGATTTTATTTATTTGACAAAAGGTGGAAAAGATGTTAAGTTAAAATTAAATAAAAATAATTATAAACCCCTTAAAAAGGTAAACTATGGAAAATATCCTTTTCGCAACTCCGGAACAGAATTTTGAAAAGTTTGAAAAACTTGTCAAAAATTCGTGGGCGGATTTTTTTGCTTCAATGAACTCTTCTTTTGTCTCGATTATGTCTTGGCTAGAGGGTAAATCAAATGGTTTTGATCGTTTGATAGCTGTAATTCCACGAGATTTTCTTGAAGAAAATATCAAGAAAATTTTGGTAATTGAAAGAATTGCCAAGAGGTTTGAGATTCCGGTTGTCTTCATTCCGGAAGAAGAAATAGTGAACGAAAATGATCTTTATTTAAGAATTAAAAATTCAATCTGAATAAGATTATTTTCTTACGTCTAACCAACACTCTGTCATATTTGACAGGGTGTTTTTCTTTGATGTTTGAAAAAATATTATAATTGTGTATACTATTTTAGTAATGCGTCGGTGGTAGAGTGGTCAATTACAACTGACTGTAAATCAGTCGCCTTCGGGCTACGTAGGTTCGAATCCTACCCGGCGCACAAAAATAAAAACCCCTTATGGGGTTTTTATTTTTCAATAGTTAATTTATGTGATAAAATATATTTATATGTCACATCTTTATAGTAATTCAATTTTTTTTGTAGATATAAATAAAATTAAACCGAATCCATTTCAGCCTCGTCGTGAATTTGATGAAGCAAGGTTGCGTGATTTAGCTGATTCTATTAGACAATATGGTGTTCTTCAACCTTTAGTAGTTTCTCGAGAAGAAGTTCAAAAGGAAGGAGGAGAAGGTTTATCTGTCGAGTATGAGCTTATTGCAGGGGAGAGAAGATTAAGAGCTTCTAAAATTGCAGGGTTAGAACAAGTCCCAGTTATTATAAGAGTTGGAGATGATAATATGGCAAAATTGGAGCTTGCTATTATTGAGAACTTACAACGTGAAGATTTGAATGCTGTTGAGAGAGCTAGAGCTTTTTTACGTTTAGTGGAAGAGTTTAAGTTTACTCATACTCAAATTGGTCAAAAGGTTGGTAAAAGTCGTGAATATGTTTCAAATACATTAAGACTTTTAGCTTTACCTCAAGAGATGCTAGATGCTTTATCTGAAGGAAAAATAAGCGAGGGCCACACAAGGCCTATACTTATGCTTTCAGACCGTCCTGAAGAACAGATGGTTTTATTTAAAGAAATAATCTTTAAGAAAATGACAGTTCGTGATGCAGAGAAAATTGCGAGAAGAATTGCTACAGATAGGGTTAGGAAAAAGGAATATATGCAAGATCCAGAAATTGCTGAAATGGAAGAGAAATTACAAGAGTCTCTTGGCACTCGTGTTCATATAGAGAAGAAAGATAATGGTGGATACATTACAATAGACTTTTTCACTAATGATGATTTGTATACGATCCTTAATATGATTAAAACAACAGAAGAGAAAGATAGAAACGCAATGATAAATAAATTTGTAGCTCAAAAAGAAGAGGAATTAAATTCCATGAATGCATCTGAAGGGAAAAATACAGCTGTAGAAGAAATTCATAGTAATGAAAATGATGATCATCTTATTGACGATAGAACAAAGCAAGAAATAGAAAATACTGAAGAGGAAGTTGATTTATATAATATCAAAAATTTCTCTATTTAATTTTTTCCAAAAGATAAAAATTTTGAAAGTAGACTATGTGATTTTAGATAATTATTTATGTGTTTTTTTGCAACACTAGTTTTTGCATTATCTAACCATTTTGATGAAGGATTAGCATTTTTGTTTGTATGAACCTCCACTATGTCGTGTGTTTTAAGTACTGTTCCTAATGAACAATTTTTTCCATTTACTTTTGCTCCTTGAGCATGATTACCGATATCTGTATGTATTGCATAGGCGAAGTCTATTATCGAAGCACCTTCTGGTAGGTCTATAATATCTCCCTGTGGAGTAAAAACGAAAACTCTATCTTTAAAGAAATTGATTTTTAGATTTTCCAAGAATTTACTTGGTTTGGATATTTCATTAATATTCATATCATGTAATTCTTTTACCCACCACATTTTTTTAGGATCTATTTTGTTATTTTCCTTGTACGAGAAATGAGCCGCAATACCATTTTCAGCCTGATTATCCATTTCTTCTGTTCTTATCTGTATTTCCACTATACCACCAGTACCAGTAAATATAGTTGTATGTAAACTTTGGTACCCATTTGATTTAGGTATAGCAATATAATCTTTTATTCTGTTTGGAAGAGGCGTCCACTTACTGTGTATTATTCCAAGAACATAATAACACTGAGATATATCTTTAACTATAACTCTCATTGCAATTATGTCATAGATTTTACCTATATCCATTTCATATCTTTTTAATTTTGTCCAAAGAGAATATAGGTGTTTTTGTCTGTAATTTATTGTAAAATTTTTTATCTTTGCTTTTTTTAATTCATTTTCCAGTTGATCCTTAACCTCTAATAAATATTTTTCTTTAACATCCTTTTTTTCCGATAAGAGTTTTTTTACTTCCTCATATTCTTTAGGATAAGCAAATCGAAAAGCAGCATCTTCTAGTCGGCCTTTTAGTTTACCCATTGAGAGTCTATTGGCTAAAGGAGCATATAATTCAAGTGTTTCTAATGCAATTCTTTTTTGTTTGTCTGGTCTAATATGTTCTAATGTTTCTATGTTGTGAAGTCTATCAGCAAGTTTTATAATTAAAACTCTTAAATCTTCAGCCATTGATATAAAAAATTTTCTTAGATTTTCAACATTTCTTTCAATACCTTTATATTTAACAGTTCCAAGCTTTGTAACACCTTTAATTAAGGAAACTATTTCATCATTAAATTTATTTTTTATTTCTTCTTCTTTTATTCCAGTATCTTCTAGTGTGTCATGTAAAAAACCAGCAGATATAACTACTGCTCCCATTCCAAGCTCTGCTAAGTTGTAAGCAGTAGCAAAAACATGGTTAAAATAAGGCTCACCATTTTTCCTTAACTGACCTTCGTGAGCTTTTTTAGAGAATTCATAAGCTTTTTCAATAAGAGCTTTATCCTTTTCTGTTGGCTTTTTCATAACGGAATATATTTTAGTCAGGTTTATGTTCATAGATTGTATTATATAACAAAAATAAAAAGCACTGAAGTGCTTTTTATTTTTTATTGTTTTTTATATCTTCTCCAAACTTTTTAGGATTATGGTTTTTGCACATTTTGTTACTGCATCTTTCTGGAATTGTCTTTGTTCCTTCCATCATGAGTGATCCACAGTATTCGCAAATATTACCAGTTGGTTTTGTTTTTATTATGTTTTTACAATCAGGGTAATTGTTACATGAGTAGAATATTCCAAATCTCCCACGTCTTTCCATCATTTTACCTGTTTTGCAAATAGGGCAGGTAACATCGGTTGTTTTTTTCTTTAATTCTTCTTCGTCTTGTTTTATAAATTTACATTTTGGATAACGTGAACAAGATATGAATGAGCCGAATCTTCCTTCGCGAACGACTAATTTACCCCCACCATTTTTACCGGTTCTATCTCCGCATAGTGGACACTTCTCGCCAGTTTCTTTTGGCCCTTCTAATGTTTTACCATCTATTGTTAAAGCTCCATCACAATCTGGGTAATTACTACATGAATAAAACTTTCCACTTCTTGATAATTTTATAATCATTTTTTCGCTACATTTGGGACATTTTATTTCTTCTGGTGCTTCTCCTAGATTTGTAGCTTTTTCTAATTTATCCTTTTCTTTTACATCTTTTTGGAAAGGAGTATAGAAATCTCTAAGTGTTTTTATATATTCTTTTTTTCCATTTGATATATCATCTAGATTATCTTCCATTTCAGCCGTGAATGTATCACTTATGTATTTAGCAAAATTATCTTCAAGAAAAGTAGAAACTACATCTCCAGTGTCAGTAGGAAAAAGTGTTTTTCCTTCTTTTTTTACATATCCACGGTCTTCAATGGTTTTCATTATAGATGCGTATGTAGAAGGACGACCGATATCACGAGCTTCAAGTTCTTTTATTAAACCTGCTTCCGTATAACGATTTGGTGGCTTCGTAGCTTCTTCTCTGCTATTTAATTCTATTAAATTTAATTCTTCTCCTATTTTTACTTCTGGGAGTTCCACATCTTCACCTCGTGCGCCAGTCTCACATATGAGCCAGCCTAGGAATAGTACACGAGATCCATTAGCTACGAAATCAGGAATAGATTTATTTTTTATATTTGCAGTAATTTTTGTTTTTAGTAACTTCGCATCAGACATTTGAGAAGAAACAGTTCTTTCCCAAATAAGTTTATATAATTTCTTTTGCTCTTCTGTTGCACCTAAACCTATTTGTTCTATGTGTGTGGGGCGAATTGCTTCATGGGCTTCTTGAGCATTTTTTGACTTTGCTTTATAAAAATGTTTCTCTATGTATTCTTTACCGTATTTTTTTTCTATAAGATTAAGAATTTGGTTTTGTGCTTGTGCACTTAGATTTGTGCTATCTGTACGCATATATGTTATAAGACCGGCTTCGTAAAGTTTCTGTGCTACACCCATTGTACGAGATGGTGAAAAACCAAGTCTTGTACTTGCTGTTTGTTGAAGTGTGGATGTTGTAAATGGGGCACGTGGAGATCTTTTTTGTTCACTTGATTTTAAATCTTTTATAAACCAATTTTCTTTTTTCCCGAGTTCTAAAATATTTTCTACAATCTTTTCATCGCGAGGTTCTTCCACGCATGATAAAGTTATTGAGTTTTTGTTTTTTGTTTTGAAAATCCCTTCGAGTGTCCAGTATTGTTCTGGTATAAATGCACGGATTTCTCTTTCTCTTTCCATTATGATACGAAGAGCAGGGGATTGTACTCGCCCTGCAGAAAGTCCATAACGAACCTTTTTCCATATTATTCCAGATAAATCATAACCCACAAGTCTATCAAGTACTCGACGTGCTTCTTGGGCCTTAACTAGATTTTCATCTATATCACGTGGATTTTTGAGGGCTTCTATTACAGCGTCTTTTGTGATTTCATTAAAAGTAACCCTTTTAATAGAGGCCTTTATCTTATTGTCTTTATCTAGTAAGGTTTTCAAATGCCAAGAGATAGCTTCTCCTTCACGGTCTGGGTCAGTGGCCAACATTATATCTGTAGCTTTCTCAGAAAGTAATTTTAATTCCTGAACAACCTTTTCTTTACCTTTTGATATTTCATACTTGGGAATGAATCCATTCTCTATATCTATTGCATCTTTATTTGATTTAGGTAAATCTCTTACATGCCCCACAGATGCACGTACGGTAAAAGCACCGTCAAGATATTTTTCGATTGTTTTTGCCTTACTTGGGGATTCAACTATAAGTAATTTCATATTGATATAAGTATTACACGAAATTATATTTTTTAGCAAATTAAATTTTTATAATCTCTCCTAATTCTTCTTTAATTAATTCTTTTATTTCCATTATGGAAAGGAGAGCATTTGCTTCACCTATAGGCAAACCTGATCTTCGTATTAGTTCATTTCGAGACATAGATTCACGAAGAATCTCAAGAATTTTAAGTTCATCTTTGCCACAGTCAGAATATTTTTCTTTGTCTGTTTGTTTTAATTTATCTATATTAAAACCAAGTGCAATAAGTATATCCTCGCTTGTTGTGACAGGTGTTGCTCCTTGTTTGATTAAAGAGTTTGTCCCATTTGAATTTGAAGAAAATGCAGAACCTGGAACAGCTAGCACCTCACGATTGTAGTCCAGTGCCATACGCGCAGTGATGAGTGTGCCCGATTTCTCTTCTGCTTCTATTATGAGTACAGCGCGAGATATTCCAGCCATTAATCTATTTCTTTGAGGGAAAGAATAAAGAGTTGCTTTCATATTTGGTTCCATTTCAGAAATTAAACACCCTCCTTTTTCTATTATTTCATTTGCTAATTTTACGTTCATCCTTGGGTGTAGGACATTATTATCAAGCCCAGAACCAGGGAAGGCTATAGTTATAAGATTATTATCAAGGGCTGTTCTGTGTGCAATGCTGTCTATTCCTATTGCAAGACCAGAAACTATAACAATAGGATAATTTGATAGACCGCGTATTAATTTTTCACAGATATCTCTTCCATAAGAAGTATACTTTCTAGACCCAACTACTGCTAAGTATATAAGATCATTTTTAGGAAGTTTCCCTCGTATATAAAGTATTTTTGGAGGTTGCGGAATTTCTAGTAATTGCGGTGGAATATCTTTTAATTTATAAATATCATCCATATATAAAAAAATTTAAAAAATAAAATAGTTCTTTTTATTAATTTTTTTATTATACCATTTTTGTTAAAAATTACAGTTTGCTGTATACTATATAAAGTATGTTAGATATTAAATTTATAAGAGAAAATAAGGATATTGTTAAAGAGGGAGCTCTTAAAAAGCATATTGATGTAGATATCGATAAGTTAATTTCTATTGATGACAAAAGATTAGAAGTTTTATCTACTGTGGAGAATTTGCGTGGTGAGCAGAATAAAGTAAGTGTCTCTATGGGTGGCACATTATCTCCTGAAGAAAGGAATCAGCTTATCGAAGAAATGAAGCTCGTAAAAGAAGATCTTAAAAACAAAGAAGAGGAACTTCGCAATATAATAGTTGAGTGGCAAACACTTATGCTTTCGGTTCCAAATATTCCTGATATGTCTGTTCCTCTAGGTGAAAGCGATGAAGATAATAAAGAAATAAAAGCGTGGGGTAAAAAACCAGTTTTTGATTTTGAGGCAAAAGATCATATTGATTTGATGCTTAAATTAAAGATGGTTGATTTCGACAGAGGAACAAAAGTTCATGGATTTCGTGGATATTTTTTGATGGGGGATGGAGCAAGGCTTTCTATGGCTATTTGGAATTATGCTCTTGATTTTTTTGGGAATAAAGGTTTTACTCCAATACTTCCACCAGTTATAATTCGTAAAGAGACCTTTATGGGTACTGGCTATTTACCTCAAGGAGAAGATGATTTATATAAAACACAAGATGGTGATTATCTAGCAGGCACAGCAGAAGTTCCAATAATGGGTTTTCATCAAGATGAGATAATTGATAAGAACGAATTACCAAAAAAGTATTTAGGTTTTTCTCCTTGTTATAGACGTGAAGCTGGAAGTCATAGTAAGGATGTGAAAGGTTTGATAAGGGTTCATGAATTCTATAAGCTTGAGCAAGTTATTCTTTGCGAAGCAAATCATTCCGAGAGTGTAAAATACCACGAAGAAATAAATCGTAACACTGAAGAGTTCATCGAATCACTTGGTATACCTTATCACACAGTTATCAATTGTGGTGGAGACTTGGGTATGGGTCAGGTTAAGAAATATGATATTGAACTTTGGGTTCCAAAAGAAAATAAATATCGTGAGATATCTTCAGCTTCATATTTTCATGATTTTCAAACTCGTCGGTTAAACATTCGCTACAAAGATGAAGATGGTAAAAATAGATATGCTCATTCTTTAAATTGTACAGCTATACCTACACCTCGTATACTAGTTTCTCTTGTAGAAAATTTTCAGCAAATAGATGGAAGTATCAAAATTCCTGAAGTTTTGCATAAATATTTTGGTAAAGATATTATTTCATAAAATAAAATATGAAAGACCTTCCTCTGTCTCCACGTATTATAAAGATTAAACGTAAACGTCGAGCTCTCAAAGTAAGACTCGTGATACTTTTTGTTGTATTGTTTTTTTTAATAGTTTGGCTTCTATCTTATCTTTCAAGTTTTAAAAATATTCTTATAAAAGAAATTACAATTACTGGAACACAAATTGTAGATCAAAGTGAGATTGAGGATTTGATTAGAGAAAGTATTTCTGGAAAATATTTAGGTATTTTTTCTAAGAATAATAGTTTAATCTTTCCAAGAAAAAAAATAGAGAAAAATTTAATTGAAACTTTTCCAAGAATAGAATTTTTATCTGTATATATAGATAGATTGAATAGTTTACGTATTGATATTAATGAAAGAAAGGGTACTTATCTCTACTGTGGAGAAAAAATTCCAGAAACGGAAAATGAAGTTGGAGAAAATTGTTATTTTATTAATAATGATGGACTTATTTTTGATGAAGCACCATATTTTTCGGGGAATGTTTATTTTAAATATTATTTAAAGAGTGGAGAAGAAGGAAATCTTTTGGGTAAACAAATGCTTGATAAGGAAGAGTTTTATAGGATTGTTCGTTTTATCGATGGAATCTCTTCCTTAGGCTTTAATCCAATTTATTTGGAAATAGATGAAAATGATACTGGCTATTTATATCTTAATCATGGATCGAAGATTAAACCAGCAAAAATTATCTTTAAAATTGATGATGACTTGAAAATAATTGAGGATAATTTATATATTGCAATGAATAAAAAAGATTTTTCTAATGAAATAACAAATAAATATGATTCACTTTTGTATATAGATTTGAGGTTTGATAATAAGGTGCTTTATAAATTTAAATGATATGAATTTTTGGAAAAAATTAAAAACCCCGTTTTTTTGTTTAGCTCCTATGTCTGATGTTACAGATGTAGCTTTTCGTCAAATGATAGCTAAATATAGTAAAAATAGAGAAAATAAAAATAAGATAGTTTTCTGGACTGAGTTTGTGGCTGCAGATGGATTGGCTAATAAATTTGGGAAGAAAAAGTTATCTCATATTTTAAAATTTAAAGAAAATGAAAGGCCAATAGTAGCTCAAGTTTTCGGAGCTAATAAAGAAAATATGAAAAAGGCTTGTCAGTATATAGCTAGTCTTGATTTTGATGGTATTGATATAAATATGGGTTGCCCAGATAAATCAGTTGTTGCTCAAGGGGCAGGTTCAGCTCTTATTAAAACTCCCAAACTTGCAAGAGAAATAATAAAATCTGCTTTAGATGGAGTGAAAGCTAGTGGTAAAAAAATTCCCATTTCTGTGAAAACTAGGATTGGTTTTAATAAAGAAGAAATAGACAGTTGGATACCAGAGCTAATAAAAGAAGATATCGAAGCATTAACAATTCATTTAAGAACAAAGAAAGAAATGTCTTCAGTTCCTGCTAATTGGGATTATATAAAAAGAATAAAAAAAATTATAAAAGAAAGTGGTAAAAATGTAACTCTTATTGGTAATGGTGATGTAATAGACACAGAAGACGGATATAGGAAGTGTAAAAAGTATGGTTGTGACGGGGTAATGATAGGTAGGGGAGTTTTTGGTAAACCATGGTTTTTTAAAGATGTTGGAGTAGATTCAGAAATTTCAATGAATCAAATTTCTTTAGAAGAGAAACTTAATATGTTAGTAGAGCACACAAAACTTTTCGAAAAAGAGTTAGGCGGTATAAAAAGTTTTGATGTTATGAAAAAGCATTACAAAGCGTATGTGAACGGTTTTGATGGTGCAAAAGAATTACGCGTAAAACTCATGGAAACAAAGAATGCAAAAGAGGTAGAAGCTATCATAAAAGATTTTCTCAAAAATCATTAATTTGCTATACTTATAAATATGAAAGAAAAAGACTCAAATATAGCCTTATATCGTAAATATCGCCCAGAGAAATGGGATGAGGTTATCGGGCAGGATCATATAGTAAAAGCTATTTCTGGAAGTTTAAAAATTGGAAAAGTTGCGCATGCTTATCTTCTTTGTGGTCCACGTGGTACTGGTAAAACTACTGTTGCAAGAATTATTGCAAACGATCTTGGTACATCCCCGAATGATATATATGAGATGGATGCTGCTTCGAATCGTGGTATTGATGACGTAAGAAATATAAGAGAGAATGTTCGTACACTACCTTTCGATTCCAAATATAAAGTTTATATATTAGATGAAGTTCATATGTTCACAAAAGATGCTTGGAATGCGCTTTTAAAGACTATAGAAGAGCCACCAGAGCATGTAATATTTATACTCGCTACTACTGAGCTTGAAAAGATACCAGAGACTATCGTTTCTCGTTGCCAGAGTTTTATATTTAAAAAACCAACAGATGAAGTATTATCTTTAGTTGTTACAAACATAGCTAAAAAGGAGGGTTATAAGCTTGAGGAAGGAGGAGCAGAATTAATAGCACTTTTGGCAGATGGAGCGTTTCGAGATGCTCTTGGAACATTACAGAAAGTTATTTCTTTTTCTAAAGATAAGGTTATAACCATAAATGAGATAGGTGATATAACAGGAGCTCCTAATTCATCTATTGTGAATGATTTTCTTTTAGCTCTTGTTGATAAAAATATAAAATCTGGTTTTGATTCTATTGAAAAAGCGGTCAATCAAAATGTTGATGTCGAAGTATACTTAAAGATGATTTTATATAAGCTTAGATACGCTCTTATGATTCGCTACGCTCCAGATACGATAAAGTATATAAAAGAAAATATAAATGAGAAGGATTTAGAATTTTTAAAAAATATAGTTAATTCTAAGTCAAAATATATTTCTTCTAAAACATTAAGTATATTACTTGTAACATATCAATCACTAAAAAACTCAGTAATTAAACAACTACCAATAGAGCTAGCTCTAATTAAAATTTTAGAAGAGGAAGAAACTATTTAAGTTCTTCTCTGTATATATCTACAAGAGTATATAATAGGCTAAGAACCAATGGGCCTATTATTATTCCCATTGCTCCCATTAAAGACACACCACCAATTATTGCAAATAGTATAAAGAGTGGAGGTATTTCTGATTTTTTAGATATTAAATAAGGTGAAAGGATATTGTCTATTGTGCTTACGATTATCACATACCATCCAAAAAGAGCTAACCCTTGCCATAAGTTACCAGAAAGGAATAAGAATATTGCTGCGGGTATCATAACTATCGATGTTCCAACTGTAGGTAAGAATGAACATATTCCAGCTAATACTCCCCATAATGCTGGGTTTGGAACTCCAAATATGTATAAACCAAACCACGCAAGAGCTGCTTGGATAATTGCAATTAAAAAGGTTCCCTTAAATATTCTGTTTACTGCACCTTTTAAATCGGTAATTATTATACTGACATGCCTTTCTGATAATGGAGACATTTTAGCTAATTCATCTTTCCATTTACGTCCATCTTTAAGTAGATAGAAAATAGAGAACATACCAAGCATAGCCATTAAGAAAGTGTTTACAGTGGAGGTAAATATTTGAGATAAATTACCTGCAATTAAAGAAAATAATCCAACTATTTTTTCTCTAGAATCAAAACTAAAACCTTCTGGAAGTATCCTATTCACAGAATTATCTATTCTGTCTAAAAATGAATTGGTGTCACCATTTATTATGAATGAATAATATGCATCTTGTGTTTGATTAAATATAACACTTCCTAGTAAGAATATTGGAATACACAAAACAATCAAAAACAAAGTTATTGTTATTAAAGAAGATAGAGCTTTTTTCCCTCGCGTAATATTTTTATTAATCCATTTATAAATAGGATCAAGCATTACAGCTATCGCTCCTGAGACTATGAAAACAGCTAAAAATGGATATAAAATTAATAAAGTAATAACTACAACTATAGCTAATAATGCAACCAAAAATTTTCTTTCTATTGAAGTTTTCTCCATATATATAATTATAGCATAATTATATA
>CAZUUH010000005.1:0-32601 GCA_964623415.1 uncultured Candidatus Saccharibacteria bacterium
GGTGATCCCGGCAGGAATCGAACCTGCATCGCAACTTCCGCAAAGTTGCGTCCTATCCATTGAACGACGGGACCAATACGCTAAATTTACACTAAAAATTCATATATAGCAAATAATAAAAGCCCCGAGGGGGCTTTTATTATTTAGTTATTCTTGAAAGTCTAGACTTTTTACGAGAAGCTGTATTTTTCTTTATTACTCCCCTTTTTGCAGCTTTATCTATAACACTATAAGCTTCTGAAATGAGCTTTTTAGCTTCATCTTTTTTCTTATCCTTAACGAGCTTCTCTATCTTTTTTACAGATTCTTTTACGGCTTTCTTATTGCGATCATTTCTTGCTTTCTTAACGAGAGAACCACGTAAAGCCTTTTTTGCTGATTTTATAATTGGCATAATTTGAATGTTTATTATTAATTTTATTTGACTGAGACTACTTTAGGATACCAGAAATAGCAGAAAATATCAATATTTGCTATTATTTATATATGATTGGAAGAATAAAAGGCAATATCGTTTTCATTAGTGATAAATTTTTAATTGTAGACACATCTGGAGTTGGATATAAAATATATTCTACAAATTCTACAATTAATCATGTAAATGAAAATGAAGAAATAGTCTTATGGATATACACAGCGGTAAGAGAAACCTCTTTGGATCTTTATGGTTTTACAAACCAAGAGGAATTGTCTTTTTTTGAAATGCTTTTAAATGTATCGGGAATAGGGCCAAGATCTGCATTATCTATATTAAGTATTGCACCGATAGAAACACTAGCAAAAGCAATAGCTACAGGAGATACAAGTTACTTAAACAAAGTTTCTGGTATTGGAAAGAAAACAGCTGAAAAGATTGTTATTGAGCTTCGAGATAAGCTAACAAACTGGGAAGGTAAAAGCATTGAGTCATTAAGAGAAGAGGGTGACGTTATCGAAGCATTAAAATCTCTCGGATATTCTCCTCTTGAAGCAAGAGAAGCTCTTAAAAAAGTATCTTCTCAAACCGAAGGAACTAATAATAGGGTAAGAGAAGCATTGCACATTCTAAATAATCATTAAAATTAAAATATTAAACGGCTCTACTTTAATCTCTATTGAAAAGTCCAAAAAGAGCTATTCCACAAGCAACTGAAACATTTAAAGATTCCTTTTTGCCATACATAGGTATTTCAATAATTGCATCACATTTATCTAAAACTTTCTTGTTTACACCATCAACCTCTTCCCCCAACAAAAGAGCAACCTTCTTCCCTATTTTTATTTTTTTGTAATCTTTAGAATGTTTGTCTTGCTCAAGTGCTATAATCTCGTAACCTTCTTTTTTTAATTTATTTATTAAAGGAAAAATCTTTTCTTTATACTCCCAATCTATCCAAGTCTCTGCACCTAAGGCACTTTTAGCTATATCCTTTTGAATCCTTCCAAATTTATCTGTGGGACGAGGTGTTATTCCAACTAGATATATTTTATCTATCCCTATTGCATCTGCCGTACGGAAAATAGCTCCCACATTTATAGCTGAACGTATATTAGGAAGTATTAGTATTTTCGAACTACTTTTTTCCATTAATTTTTTTAACTTGATTATCAAGATTATCTGCAATAAATTCTTCATTATTTACTGAAGTATTCTGTGGCCTTAAAAGATACAATCTACGATTTAGATTATCAAAATAAACAGCAAGAGAATGATTGAGTGTATTAAAATTTTCATTTGGCCCTTGTATAACAACAGGAGAAAAACCAAATTTTGAAGAAATAATATTGTTTAAAAATGATATTGATTTTTTATATGTAGTAAATTTCTCTTTCATAAAATCATCAAGATTACTTCTTCCATATTGAAAATCCTCAAATGGATCACTATTTATATCTTCTTTATCATTGCCACCAAAAATAACAGCATCTACAGTGCCCAAGACTGCATTATTAGAAACAATATCCAAACTCTTATTCATATCATCTTTAAATTTAAGGAGAACTTCTTTGCCATCTTCTACAAAAGAAGGATAATTTTGGTGGCTTAAAAATGACATTTTTTCACCGGTATTCTTATCCACCCAAGATACAACAAGCCCAGTACAATCTAAAAATGAATTCGAGTATTTATTTTTATTATCACAATTGGAAATAACATAAGTTTCTTTTCCACCATTTAGCATTCCATTTTTCTCTAAATCTTTTTCTGTATACAAGAAATCAACAAATTCCGCATCTTTTTTAAAATCATCTAAAAAATATTGTGTTTGTTTGTCTAGATTATGACGATCATAAACACCGCCAATAATAGGGGTAACATCCTTATTTAAATGCTCACTTTTGAGAGTATTTATTTCTGGTTTAAAATTTTGTTCAAAATTCATAAGATAATTATAACACAAAGAAGAAAATTTTATATTTTGACAATAAATCTCAAAAATGATTATATTTAAATAAATATACTTCAAGAATGAAAAAATCAATATTTTTAATATTGATTCTTGGAGAATTAATATTAACAGGGTCCTCTCCCTGGGGTAAAAGAGAAATAATAGATCCTTCAAACAAAGATGTTTTCATTAGCGGTAATCTTTCTTTCAAAAAAGAAAATCTACCAGCAATCAGATTTTGGATTGAAGGAGATGCTGGCTACTACTCTGTAATTATTTATGGAGAAGAAAATGCTCAAGTTGTAAAATCTGCGAGTATTGTAGCTGAGGCATTTAAAGACAATGTTTCAGACTCAATAAACTATTATGTTTTTAAATATAAAGGAACCAATTATTCAATAATTGATTTTGATAATAAAAAAACAAATGGTTTAAGAAGTTTCAAATTAATTCCTCTTGGTATTCGGACTATAAAGAGAATTGAAGATGAAACTAAAGGAAGGGTCTCAAACATAAGGATTATCTGGTAAAAAGCAGGTGTAATTTTTTACACTTGCTTTTTTGTTTGTCCGCTCGGGGGGAATCGAACCCTCGACCATCTCCTTAAAAGGGAGCTGCTCTACCGACTGAGCTACGAGCGGATATTTTATTGTAAAGACTTACAAATTGTAAAGTACCATATTTAATCAATAAAATCAATATTTTTAATCCTTAATAACTTATCCACAGCTTACTCTTTTGTTAATTAAATTATTAATTGTATAATTAAATTAAATAAGTCATTTGTAAATAGCGATCTTCCTACATCCCACCTTATGTTAAAAGGTTTTTTATAAAGGAAGATATAAGTACAATATATAGTTCATTATAGAACGTGCTCAACTATTATAAGAGCCGTTCTTTTATAAGCTAAAAGGCTTAGGAGCCATTTCTTGATTTTCGAGGGCTGACTCCTAAGCCTTTTTTATTTTGCCTTATTTAAACTAGATAAAATCAATTCCTCAAGGGCAATTACAAAATCTAATTCTCCCCTATGTGAACGATGATATATAGAAGTAAGTTTATTTGAAATATTTATAAGCTCTTCTTTCGAAAACATTTTTGATTTTTTTATCATCATATCTTTAACTTTCCAAAAAATAATTCCAGATATTTCTTCTACGGGGATTCCTAATGTCACAAAATTTCTATAAGAAATCCATGTTCCAATTTTATCTCTATTAGCAAAAGAATCAGCAATACTAAAAATATTATATTGAAATTTTTTACTTTCAATTAAATTAAAATCTTGAATTTCCGCATACTTTTTATAATTTTTAATTTCTGTAGCATTTAATTTATCTTCTAAAAACACAATAATGTTCTTAGATTCTTTTAATAAAGAAATATCTTCTATTTCTAAATTAAAATTTTTATCTCTAAGCGCACTATCTATGATTAAAATAGATTCTTCTCCAAACAAACTTACTCCGCAAGCCTTATCTAAAAGCTCACCCTTTTCTGGTAAATTTTTATAATCAAAAATTAAAGGATCATTTTTACAAAGACCTTTAACAAAGAGACTTTTCTTTTTTGTATCATTACCGAGAAGAATATAGATCATAGCCTTTTATTTTTTGCTCTTATAGTTTAAATATTTATCTCCGTATTTTTTTTCTAAAATCTTTTCTTCTTTTTTAATAAAAGTAAATCTTATAAAAATATGAGTTATAAATATAAGAATAAAAGAAGGAATAGATTCTATAAGAATAGAAAAACCTAAAGCTAAAAAGAATAACCCTAAATAGGTTGGGTGCTTAATAAATTTATATGGACCAAAACGAAAACCCTGCATACTGCTTTCTTCTATTTTAATCTTACCTGCTTTTGAGGAAGATTTCTGTGCCCAATAAACAATAATAGTTCCACCAAAAATAAAAATTAAACCGAAATATGAATAATTTATATTTTCCAAAAAATTAAATGGAATTACAGAATCTATAAATACACCTAGAATAATAGAAAAAAAGAATATCAAATAAGCATGAGCCAATAAAAAATGCACAGATTCTTTACTTTTATTGTTATTTTTTTGTTTTACTTCATTATCCATATATATAATCCTACCATCTCAAATATATTTTTGCACTACTTTAAATCTCCCCAATTTTTTCCAAAACAAGACGAAATAACGAGCGGAACACTCTCAAGATCTTTAATAAATTCATATGGGATAACATCCTCCATTGCTTCTTTAATTATAGGCATAATTTTATTAACCTTATCTTCTCTAATCTCAAAAATAAGCTCATCGTGTATTTGTAAAATGAGTTTAACGTCATCCTCAAAACCAGCAAGAGATACAGCATCAAACGCTTTTTTCATTCCAATTTTAATTATATCAGCAGTTGCAGTTCCTTGAATTGGAGCATTTGTCGCCATTCTTTCAGCCATTGCCCTTATAAAAGGAATTTTTGATTTAATCCCGGGAAAATATCTTTTTCTACCAAAAAGTGTTTTCGTATAACCATGCTCTTTAGCAAAATTTTTAATACTTTCAAGATAGCCAGCAATTGTGGGAAATTGATCAAAATAATTTTCATAAAAAATCTGGGCTTCTTTTCTATCTGTTCCAAGATTTTGTCTTAAAGCATTTACCCCCATACCGTATAAAATACCAAAATTAATAACCTTAGCTTTCCTCCTCATTTGCGGAGTAACTTCCTTTTCTTTAACTCCAAAAACTTTCATAGCCACAGCTGAGTGAATATCTTTCCCTTCTCTAAAAGCTTTAATGAAGTATTCATCTTGTGACATTAAAGCGGTAACTCTTAATTCTATCTGCGAATAATCAAAAGATGCTAAAACATAAGAATGTGGCGCAATAAAAGCATCCCGAATTGCACGCCCCTTATCTGTTTTAATAGGAATATTTTGAATATTTGGGTTATTAGAAGCAAATCTACCCGTAGTCGTACCTGTTTGTATAAAATTAGCATGCAATCTGCCATCTTCTTGTATTAAAGAAGGAATCACGTCTATGTAAGTTGATAATAATTTCTGCAACTCACGATATTCTAAAATTAAATTGATCACAGGGTGTATATCACGAAGCTTTTCAAGCTCGCTTTCTCTTGTGGAGATAGCACCTCCTGCACTCTTCTTTATACCTTTAATAGATAATTGTAATTTATTAAATAAAATATCCCCTATCTGTTTTGGTGAATTTATATTAAATTCTACACCAGCCATAGCCCAAATATTCTTCTCTAGCAAACTTAAATCCTTATGATATTCCTTAGAGATGCCAAGAAGCTTGTTTTTATCAACTAAAACTCCATTTTTATGCATTTCTGAAACCAGAGGAATAATTGGTAATTCTATGTTTCTATAAACATAATCTAACTCTTCTTTTTTGATGTCTTCTTCAAGTAGTCTATAAGAATCAATAAAGTTTTTTTGATTACGATAGTTTATTATATCTTTAACTTCTGGATTCGTGATCTCTGAATTCAAAAGCCAAAAAGCAATTTTGGCTTTTTCTAAATCTTCATCTTTTATATTTTCAATGTTTTCGTCTTTATTTTCCAAAAAAACTAGGTCTTCTTTTTTCTCTCCGGAAAATAAATTATTAAATCTTGTTGAAAGACTTCTAAATTCTAAATCTCTAAACATCTCTAAAACACTATTAACTTCTACAGAATCCTTCCATTTACTTTTTGGTAATTCAAAAATAATAGGAGCATCGAGCCTTATCGTAGCAAGAGTCTTTGAAAAAAAAGCTTCATCTTTCCCTTCTTCTAATAATTTTAAAATTCTATCGGTTAAACCAATTTCTTTTAAACTATTTTTATCTTCATCTAAATTTTTATAAATATTTTCAATTGTTTTATATTTTGAAATTAAAGTAACTGCTGTCTTTTCACCAATACCTTTAATACCAATAATATTATCCGACGGATCACCTCTTAACCCTTTATAATCTGGTAAATATTTAGGCTCAAAAGAAAAGCGACTAATAACAGCTTCTTCATTATATAAAACAGTATCATTTATCCCCTTCTTTAAAGTATAAACAAGGACATCTTCACCAGAAACAAGCTGTAAAGTATCCATATCACCTGAAGCAATTATTATCTCAAGATCTTTTTTTCTGTCTTCTAGTTGTTTTGTTATTGTTCCTAATAAATCATCTGCTTCAAAACCCTCACATTCATAAATGGGAATTCCAAGCGTCTTAAAAAAATCCCTGGAACGTATAAGTTGACTAACTAAAGATTCATCGGCCTTAACCCTCTTTGCCTTGTATCCTTCATAAGCAACGTGCCTAAAAGTCTTTTTAGGTAAATCAAAACAGGCCACAATATAATCTGGAGAGAGATCGTTTATTATCTTAAAAAGCATCGTTGCAAGCCCATAAATAGCCCCAGTAGGTTCACCCTTTGAGTTAACAAACTCTGGTAGTGCATGATAGGCTCGATGAATTATCGCATGAGAATCAAGTAAAATTAATCTTCGTTTTTTGTTCAAATTATTCACCTCTTAATTATATCAAAATTCTATACTTCTAGTCTCATTATCAATGTGTTCTAATTTAATACGAAAAACTTCTTTGTTTAAAGTTTTTTCAATAATTTCTGGCCACTCAATAATAATTAAATTATTTTTGTCTTTCATAAGTTCATTTAAATTAATTGCAGTGGTTTCATTTTCATCTTTAAACCTATAAGCATCAATATGAATTAATTTTTTAAAATAATTTATATAATTTGAATTATTGGGTAATTCATAAGATTTCATGATAACAAAAGTTGGAGATATTATATTTTTCTTCAGCCCTAAAATCTTAGCTATACTTTGCGTGAAAGTCGTCTTGCCCACACCAAGTGTCCCATAAAGAGCAATAACCTTAGCGCCAGTCCACTTTTTTCCTTTTATTTTTTCGACAATACCCTCTGCAATATCTTTTACTTGGTCTTTCTTAAAATTACTTTTCATATTTAAATACTAACATGCCCCGAGGGTATCGGGGTATGTTAATTACTTTTATTTATTTTTGTGTTCTGTTTGACGATTAAATAAGTATCTTGCAATAATTACTAATAGTAAGATTAGAATTATGAAGAGTAACCAGCCGATCAAATCCCAACCACCAAATACTCCAGAGAAGAATGCTGATGCTCCAAGATTATTATTACCATCAATTCTTGGATTATTTAAAACATAAGCCATCGCATTTTCCTGAGCACCATTTGGGTTTGTGTAGATAAGAGTAGCTGTTGTAACAACCTGAGCAAGAGTTTTATTTAAATCTATAACTTGTGCTTTAATGTAAAATTCCCCTTCATCTCCTTCCATTAAATCATTAATAGGCACAGAAACAATTCTGTCTTCTTCTCTATAAGAACCATCAGAAAGGTTTGTAACAACTATTCCTTCTGGAATATAAACTTGAACCATTGGGTTTTCCAATTCTGAACTACTTATGTTTTTATAATAAACAGTGTAGTCAATAGTATCTCCTATTTCAATATTCTTATACCTATTTTCTATCTCAAGAATAACAGGTGAAGTAGATCCATAAATAGTCTTACTTACAACTTCTTTATTTACAGTTGTTTTAGTAGAAACATTAGTTGTTGTTCTTGGTATTGAAGTTGTTCTAAAAACTTCAATTGCTCCCTTAGAAACACCAGATTGGTTTTCAGATATTGCTTGGAAATAATATATAGTGTTAGAGTTTAACCCACTTATATAATCATAGAAATTTGTATTATTTGCTGATTTTGAAGAAGTCCTAGACCCTAAGTTAACAGTTTTTCCATATTCAAAATAAACATTTGAATCTCTGTAACTAGAATCTGTTATTAAACCATTCAATTGAGCTCCTGTTTGAGTAACATTTGTGGCAACAATTGTAACAACATTATTGTTATAAATTGGAGCAGAAACAATAGGCTCAGTAACCAAAGATACATATTTAGGAGTTGTTACATTAATAGTAACATTCTTTTTTTTTGTTACTCCGTTACCATAAGCCTTAAGTGTATAAGTTGTTCTACTATAGGGATAAACATCTTCTTCATCGTCGTCATTTACATAACCAACACCAGAAAGATAAACTTCGTCACAATCAGTTGTTCTCCATTTTAATGTGGCTTCTTCACCTTTTTCAATAGAAGTATCATCTGCTGTGAAACTATCTATCTTACAGTAATCGTCGTCGTCATCAGAATCATCGTCTTCGTCAACATAAATCTTTATAGAATCAGAATCAGTTAAATCACCATCTTTATCATAAACTTTTATATAATATGTTTTATCTGAACTTGGAGACACTTTTTCATTACCGTCTTCGTCAACATAACCTAAAGAAGTAATATTTACTTCATCACAACCAGTTGTTCTCCATCTTAATGTAACATCGTCACCTTCTTCTATTGATGTATCTGAAGCAGTGAAACTATCTATCTTACAGTAATCTTCGTCATCATCAACATAACCATTTGATACTTTAATGTAAACAGAATCTGAGTCACTTGTTCCATTACCAAAAGCAGAAATTGTATAGGTCTTACTTGTTCCCGGTATAACAATTCTTGAACCAGTAGATGTTACAGTGCCAACTCCTGATATTTGAACAGAAGAACAGTTGGAAGTACTCCAAGATAATTTTGTAGATTCGTAATAATTAATTGAAGTTTCACTTGCACTAAAATTATTAATTACACAAGTCTTTGTAGGATAAACACAATAACCTTGTTCTCCATAATTAGTAGCTTGTGAGTCTGTACATATATAAACATCTGGTTCTACTTCGTTAACCCTAAAAACTACATTAACAGATCCTTGAGTATTCCACCCAGGGGCAATTGAACCAATAGATAGACCGCTACTAGAAATGACAGCTGAATTACTTTGTCCGTTTAAAAGTGAACTATCTCCAGTAGATTGATTAGGATGCCATTTTGTAGATACTAAACTTAAGGATGTTTTAGTATTTGTATTTAAATAAACATTTCCTGTATATAAATTCCCTTGATCTGATGTTATTTGAGCACTGAAAGTATGTTTTGTTGATTCACCAGTAGGAGCAAACATCTTAATCCTAACGTTTGTTGCTGTTACATTACTAGTATTGTGATAATAAACACGAACGTTTATAACATCATTGTCTTTCGCGTTTATGTTTGTTCCAACCCAACAAGGACTACCATAACCAGTATTAGTTGTGTAGTTGGCAATATTTATATCGGAACAGTCATTTGATGCACCATTCCAAATAGACAAAGCAGAAGAATTTGGAGCTAAGCCTAAAAGCATAACCAAACCAAAAATTCCGACTATTATTTTTTTTGTATAATTTTTCATAATAATTAATTAGATTTATAAATTTTAATAAAAACAGTTCACTATTTTAAACCTTCAACAGAGAAGTTAAGGGCTTAAAAAGGTGAGGGTGAAGATTTATAATAAACACCCTCCTTTATTTATAAATGAAAAAATTAACCTCCAGAACCTGTCGAATCAACAGGTCCGCCATCATCTCCTCCACCAGAAGGATCTGAATCAACGGGTCCGCCATCATCTCCTCCACCAGAAGGATCTGAATCAACGGGTCCGCCATTATTTCCACCACCTCTTGTTGGAGGTCTTGTTCTTCCTCTTTCCTCTCTATAATCACTTTGATTATTTTTAGAAAGATAGATCAAGGCTCCAACTACAATAGCAGAGACTGGGATTACAAACATCCCAATTTTCAACTCTTTTGATAAACCTTTCTTTGTTTCCACAAAAATTGGTTTAGCAACAAGATGATGAACTTCTTCAAATACAACACTTTTTGGTCTTTCTTCGACGACTCTTTTCGGTTGTTTGTAAACAACAGGCGGAGTTTGTGTTTCAACTAGACGAGGAATAACCTGTGTAGGTTTTAATCTTTCAGCCTTAACGACTAGGATGTTTCCACAGTCCGTTTTTATAAGCGGTACTATATAAGACCCAAGTCTTAAGACCCATACAAATCCTTTCCAAGAGTGCCCTACGCTTGGGACCATCTTAAAAGCTACATCATCATATCCTGAATTCATATAACCCTGATCTTGAAGAAATAATTCTTCTGAATATAGGTTATCAAACAAAATCTGAAGATTTCCTTTTGTGAAAGAAAATGCGGTATCCATAAAAGCCAAATTACTTGCGTACAATAAGTACTCAAGATAGGCCCTCCCCTTAGGAGTATCCTTCATAGATAAGCTATACAAAGCCTTCCGATAAGGATAATCATACGGGAAAACTGCTTTCACTCCTGCAGTCAAAGGAGTTACTACCTGACAAATTAGTACAAGTAGCAATAAAAATTTTGTTTTCATTTTAAGGGATTTTAATGTTGTTGTAGCCACCCCAAAAAAACATTTTTATTAAGTTTTTTAGGAGAAATTACAACAACACTAATAATCTGACACTTAATTAGATGATAGCATATTTGAATAAAAATGTCAAGTACCTTTATCTCTATTTTTGTTGTTATAATAAGCCTATGACAATAATTTTTGATGATGAACAACAAAAGAAAAACCTTGAAGATTTAAGAAGAAAAGAAGAAGAGGATTTAATACAAGCGATAGCTGAACCTAAATATGGTATCTCCTCAGTAGATCTATCTACTATGATAATAGAAAATGATGCACTAAGATCAATCTCAGAAAAAGAGGCTATCGAAAATGAAATTGCTCCATTTAAAATTAGTGGTAAGAATTTACACATCGCAATAAGATCCCCCCAACCAGAAAAACTAAAATATCTAAACAAATATTTTACAGATAAGAAATATATTCCTCATTTTTATATGGCTTCACAAAGAAGCTTAGCGAAAGTCTGGGAAAGATACAAAGAAATATCCTATGCTTCTTTATCAAAAATTGGTTCAATTTCAATTTCTGAAGAATCTCTTAAAAAAATAATGCCAGAAATAAGTAATGTTTTTGACATTAAAAAATCTATTGGTGAAGCGGAGAAAGATAAAACACACACAACCTCTAGGATGCTTGAGGTTATTATGGCTGGAGCAATTGCTCTTGATGCTTCAGACATACACTTTGAACCAGAAGAAAGTACTATTCGTTTACGCTTCCGACTTGATGGTGTTTTACAAGAAATAACAGAAATTAATCCTTATATACACAAACTTATTAATTCTCGAATCAAACTTATTGCTGGTTTAAAAATAACAACATCAGCAGTCGCTCAAGATGGAAGATTCAGTATCTTCATTGATGGTGTCGAAATAAGTATTCGTGTCTCTGTAATGCCCGGAGCTTATGGAGAATCAATTGTTTTAAGAATACTTAACCCACAAACAATAAGAGTTAAGCTTGAAAACCTTGGTATTGAAAGTCACATTTATGATATTTTTATGGAAGAAATAAAAAAACCAAACGGTCTTATTCTTCTAACTGGTCCAACTGGTTCCGGTAAAACAACAACACTTTATTCCTTCCTAGAAAAAATATACTCTGAAGAGATAAAAATAATTACAATAGAAGATCCTATTGAGTATCACCTACCAGGCATATCTCAAACACAAACAGACGAGGAGAAGGGTTATACATTCTTAGAAGGCTTAAGATCCGCTCTACGCCAAGACCCAGACGTAATAATGGTCGGAGAAATTAGAGACAATGAAACTGCTAAAATAGCTGTCGAATCCGCATTAACAGGCCACCTTGTTTTTTCAACACTTCACACGAATAACGCAGCAGGTGTTATACCCCGACTTATAGACCTAGATGTTAATCCTAAGATATTAGTTTCGGCATTATCTTTATCCATCGCACAACGTCTAGTAAGAAAACTATGTGATAACTGTAAAAAGGAAAAAGAGATTACCGAAAAAGAACTTAGTATAATAAATCATATTATTGAAACAGCTAAATCTAATGGTAAGGACTTAAATGATTATGGAGTTAACATAAATGATAAAATTAAAATCTTTGAACCAATCGGTTGTGAAAAATGTAACCAAACTGGCTATAAGGGTAGAATTGGAATTTTTGAAGTGATAAAAAACGATAAGGACATAGAAAAGATAATAATAGAAAACCCAAGCGAAAGAGAAATAAAAAGTATTGCAGATAAACAAAAGTTATTAAATATGAAAGAAGATGGTTTAATAAAAATACTTAAAGGCATAACCTCTTACCAAGAAGTAAATGGGGTTGTAGATTTACTCGAATAAAGAATTATAAAAACACCATAGTTAAATCTGCGGTGTTTTTATAAAAAAATTTTTGAGTTCTTCTAAATCTGCTTGTTCTTCTTCAGAATAAAAATTTTTAAATTTATTAAATTCATCAACAAAACAACCCCCAACCATTAAAATTTTTTGTGTAAATTTTTTATAAATATCTCCTACTGTAATAGAGCTATCTAACTTTATTTCTTTATTCATATAATTTGTTTTATCAAGAACAGCAGTAAAAAATTCTTCCCCTTCGTTTTTACTAAAAAAATCAATCATTTCTTTAATTTTTAAACCAATTGTTTTTAACGTAATAAATGATAGTGGCTCATTCTGAAAAGAATATCCATCTTTTTTAGTTTCAATATATTTTATTTCACCTATAAAATAATCAAAATGCTCAGAAACTTTTTCTTGTTTTAACTCATACGTACTATAAACTCCAGAATTATCAAAATCAAATAAAGCATAAGAATCTTTACTACTTCTAATGTTGTGCGATTTTAATAAACTTCTATCACTTACCCCCATTTCAAAAATAGAACAAAAAACTACATATTCACCCATTATTTTTTCTTTTTCTTTTTTAGGTAAATTATTAAAATTTAATTCTTTTGATAAAAATAATTCTTTTTCTGGTTTTACATATTTTTTTAGACACAAAACCTTATCTTTTATTATTGGGTTTAATTTATCAATTTTTTTACCCAAAAAACCTTTTTCTTTTTCAATTTTTACAACTGGAGATATGTGAAAAAAAGATTGTGCTAATAATGAAACAGCCATTTGTTTTTCTGGGTCTTTTGTAATTTCATACCAAAAATTACCATTAGAATCCTTATAAAGATTAGTTTTTCTTTCAAAGGTCTCTCCGTTAAATCTATATGAAACATCTTTATTTTTTTGACATAATTCAATTTCGGGATTTATATCATAAAAATCTGTTTCAAAAACATTATTTAACTCATTATTTTTTTCTACAAGATTTTTTGTCGATTTTTGTACCCCAATAGAATTCAAAAATTTATTTTCTGTAGGTAAATCACCTTTTTTATTGATATCATTTTTAAAATATTTAAATCCCTCCATAATATTAATATTATAACACATAAATAATAAGACCCTTAATCAAATTCAAGGGCCTTATTATTTATAAAAAAACATAAATCTCTAAACAATCCTTTATAAAAATATATTTATAAAGTAATATTAGATTACAGGATAGCCCCAGAAAAAACCAAGACGTCCTACGCACAAACATAGAGCACGTGGCCGATTGCTTAGAGATTTATATTCTCTTAATTAAAATGCTATAATATTTATGTAAAAAACTTTTACATTAAGAGTATATCATATTTTAAAATAATGTCAAGCCCCAAAAAAACAACTAGAAGTATTGGTCCCGAGTCATCAACACCAATGAGAGATGAAGGATTCTTAGACCAAACCCTTAGGCCAGATGTCTGGGAAGAATATATTGGTCAAGAAAATATCAAAAGTAATTTAAAAATATTACTAACGGCAGCAGAAGAAAGATCTCACCCAGCTGAACACATACTATTTTATGGGCCCCCAGGTCTTGGAAAGACAACTCTTGCACACTTAATAGCAAAAGAGACAAGACGTCAGATAAAAATAACTTCCGGCCCTGCAATAGAAAAAGTTGGAGATCTAGCATCTATACTCACAAATCTTTCACCAGGTGATATTGTTTTTATTGATGAGATACACAGATTAAATAAAATGGTTGAAGAAATTCTCTACCCTGCAATGGAATCAGGTGTTCTTGATATTATTATTGGTAAAGGTCCTTCTGCACGAACAATTCAATTAGAATTACCTCCTTTTACATTAATAGCCGCGACTACTCGAGTAGCATTATTATCATCACCGCTTCGATCTAGATTTTCTGGTGGAGTATTTAGATTAGAATTCTATAATGACAATGAAATTAAAAAAATAATTTCACGTTCTTCTAATATTTTAGGTATTCAAATAGACGAAGAAGCAAAAGAAGAAATTGCTAAAAGAGCTCGCTTTACACCACGAACAGCAAACTATTTACTTAAACGTTGTCGTGATTATTCCCAAGTAAATAAAACTTCACTTTCAAAAGAAAGTGTTAAAAAAGCATTAGCTTTGTTGGAAATAGATGAACTTGGATTATCTTCATCCGATAGAAGAATTTTAGATATTATTATAAACAAATTTAATGGTGGTCCAGTTGGGTTAAAAACTATCTCTGCCGCTACAAGTGAAGAAGAAGGAACAATAGAAGAAGTTATCGAACCATATCTTATTCAATTGGGTTTACTTGAAAGAACAACTAGAGGTAGAGTTGTAACCCAAAGAGGCTACGAACATCTAGGGTATGATTTCAATAAATAAAATGAAAGTATTATCTATTGACCCAGGTTTTGAAAGAGTAGGAATTGCTGTAATAGAAAAGACCACAAAAGAAAAAGATAAACTTATTTTTTCAACATGCTTTAAAACCTCTTCTTTAGAAAAGCTAAACAAACGTATTTTATTAATTGGAGAAGAAATATCTAAAATAATAACAAAATATAAACCCAACAGAATGGCAATAGAAAAACTCTATTTAAATACGAATCAAAAAACAGTAATGGGTGTAGCTGAAGCGAGAGGAGTAATTATATATATTGCATCAAAAAATAATATACCTATATATGAATATACTCCTCCACAAATAAAAGTAGCGGTGACTGGCTATGGAAAAGCAAATAAGCAAATGGTTATGTCTATGGTTCCTAGGTTAATAGAAATAAAAGAAAACATAAAATCAGATGATGAAATAGATGCAATTGCTGTTGGTTTAACTTGTTTAGCCTCAGAAAAGATTGAAAATAAAGGATATTTTTAATAAAAATATCCACAACCAAGCTATTGCAAAGAATATTATATTTTGATACAAATAATTCATTATAAACTTAACTTATTTTGATATGAGTTATACTGATGATGAAATAAAAGTTGATGGTGAATATGAAGAGGAAGAAGAGCTTGAAGAAGGCTTCGAAGAATTATCTGATGATGTTTTAGATGATGGTTTTACTGATGACGAAGATGATGAAGATAATGAAGGTTTCGAAGAAGAAGAGCTCAAAGACGATACTCTATAATAAATAAACCCCTCAAGTGAGGGGTTTATTTAATTTCTATTTTACAAAATCTTTTTTTCCCTATTTTATAAGTAGCAACACTTACCACGCTTTCAGAGGAAATTATTTCATCTTTATCCATATTGTTTATCGCTCCTTCATTTATAAGTCTTCTAAAATCACTCTTAGAAGAAATAATTTTTTCTTTTACAAAAATATCAATGAGTTTATCTCCATTATTCGCATTTATAATTTTTACATCATCAGGTGTTTCTTTTTTAGAAAAAGTATTTTCCCAAATATCCTTAGCTTTTTCTGCCTCTTTTTCTCCAAAAAATATTTTAACTATTTCTTTGGCAAGTCTTAATTTAAAATCCTTAGGATTTATATCTTTTTGATTTAAGGCATCTTTAATACTTTCAACTTCGGAAATACTAATATCTGTACAAAGTTCAAACCCTGGAACTATTAGACCATCTGTCCAACTCATTATTTTTCCAAACATTTCTCTTGAATTATCTAAAAGGGAAACCATATTTCCTTCTGTTTTGCCCATTTTTTTACCAGTATTATCTTCCAAAAGATTTGTTGTTAATACAAACTTTTCTTTGTTATTAATTTCTTTTAATAATCTTCTTCCACAAAGCATATTAAATGTTTGATCATTGCCCCCTATTTCTCCATCAACATTCATGGCGACAGAATCATACCCTTGCATAAGTGGATACATAAATTCATGTACAGATATCGGCCTTCCTTCCTCCATTCTTTTTTCAAACATATCTCTTTCTAACATCTGCTGAACTGTCATTTTAGAAGCCAGAGTTAAAACATCTTCAAAATTCATTTTACTCAACCATTTTGAATTAAACTTAAATAAAGCCTTATTCTTACCAGAAAAAGAAATAATTTTACTTGCTTGTTTTTTATAATTTTTAAGATTAGATAAAACCTGCTTTCTCGTTAACGGTTTACGTGTTGCATTTTTATCTGTAGGATCGCCAATTGTTGCAGTAAAGTCTCCTATGAGAAGTATTATTCGGTGACCTAATTTTTGAAAGTCAGCTAGTTTTTTAATGGGAATAAAATGGCCCAAATGTAAAGTTGGTCCAGTTGGATCAACACCTAAATATAAGGTTAGTTTTTCACCCTTTTTAAGCTTACTTTCTAGAAATTCCTTATTAGGGTATATGGATGAAACACCCCTAGTTAACAACTCTTCTATTTTTTTATCATCAGTCACAACCTTAGACATACCAATACTTTACCACATTTTAGTTATTTAAAAAATATGAATGTGATATTATATATATTATATGAAACGTGGTATTAAAACAAAAAATAAAGAATATTCATTTAGTGGTCTTTTATTGTTAGGTTTGGGTTTATTTTTTACATTATTAGGATTAATGACTGTTTGGATAAGTACATTAAAGATTCCAGATTTCAAATCTTTTACTGAAAGAAAAATCGAAAACTCAACAAAAATATATGATCGTACTGGGGAGATTTTATTATATGATGTTCATGCAAACATAAAAAGAACAATCATCCCTTATGAAGAGATGGGTCCAAATATTTTAAATGCAACTGTCGCGATAGAAGACTCGGAGTTTTATAATCATAAAGGGATAAGAATTTCTTCAATCATACGTGCTACTATTTGGGCAAAATTAACTGGTAAAAGAGTTCAGGGTGGCTCAACTATAACACAGCAATTAATAAAAAATACAATGCTCACTCCAGAGGTTTCTATAAGCAGAAAAATAAAAGAGTGGATCTTAGCAATAAAACTAGAGCAATCTATGGGTAAAGAAGAAATTCTTGCTCTTTATATAAACGAGGCTCCTTATGGTGGGAATATTTATGGGATACAAGAAGCAACAAAATCTTTTTTTGGTAAAAATCCAAAAGAATTAACATTAGCTGAATCCGCTTATATGGCAGCAATTCCAAATGGTCCAACTTATTACTCTCCTTATGGTAAAAATAAAGATAAACTTAATGAAAGAAAAAATCTTGTTTTAAAAAGAATGCTTGATTTAAAATTTATAAACGAAGAAGAACACAACAAAGCCAAAGAAGAAATTGTAAACTTTTTACCAAAACAACCAATAAATATAGCTGCCCCTCATTTTGTTTTTTTTGTTAAACAATATTTAGAAGAAAAATATGGTACTTCGGTGGTTGAGCAAGGTGGTTTAAAAGTAATAACAACACTAGATTATAATCTACAAAAAAAAGCAGAAGAGGTTGCCTTAGAAAAATCTAAAGAAAATGAAACAAACTGGAATGGTGGCAATACTGCAATTGTTGTTATAGACCCTACGAATGGTCATATTTTGTCTATGGTTGGCTCTCGTAACTATTTTGACACAACAGAGTTTGATGGTAACTTCAATGTTGCTACAGCCGAAAGACAACCGGGTTCATCTTTTAAACCAATAGTTTATGCTTTGGCTTTTGAAAAAGGGTATACGGAAGACACAACATTGTTCGATGTTAAAACAGAATTTAATTCTTCTTGTAACCCAGATGGTTCCTCAAATAATCCTTCTTGTTATACGCCAGATAACTATGATAATGCTTTCAGAGGGCCTATGACTCTAAGAAACGCTCTTGCTCAATCTATAAACGTTATTGCTGTAAAACTACTCTATTTAGTTGGTGTTTCTGATTCTATTAAAATGGCTAGAAATTTAGGTATCACCACATTAAAAGATGATCCAAATAGATATGGGTTATCTCTTGTAATTGGAGGTGGTGAAACTAGTCTTATTGATATGACCTCTGTGTATGGTGTTTTCGCTAATCAAGGCATAAGAAATGATTATACTTCTATTATTTCAGTAGAAGACATGTCTGGTAATAAAATAGAAGAATATAAACAAAATCCGAGACAAATTTTAAGTCCCAACACAACAAACATATTATCAAGTATTCTTTCTGATAACGAGGCAAGAACTCCAACATTTGGAATAAACTCTTTATTAAATATTCCTGGTAGAGAAGTTGCTGTAAAGACAGGAACAACAAATGATAATAAAGACGCTTGGACAATTGGTTATACACCCAGTGTAGCTGTTGGTGTTTGGGTTGGTAACAATGATAACAAACCAATGAAAAAAGGAGGTGTAGCTATGGCTGGTCCAATATGGAACACTGTAATGACTGAAGCTTTAAAAAATCATCCAGTTGAATCTTTTAATAAACCAGAACCTATAAATAACTCTATCCCTGCAATTTTAAGAGGCTCTTGGCAGGGTGGTGAAACATTCACAATAGATACAGCTTCTGGTGGATTAGCCACAGAATACACACCAAATGAATATATAAAAGAAATACCAATAACCAACGTTCAAACCATTCTTCATTGGATAGACAAAGAAAATCCATTGGTTTTAAAAAATAAATTCGGTAATTCTGATTCACAATACAGAAACTGGAATTATGGTATTCAAAATTGGTGGAATTTAAATAGCTATAAGTATAAATATTATAGTGAAAACGATAAGCCTAATTATTATGATAACCTTCATACAGAAAGAACAAAACCAGAAATTTCTTTTGTTGGGTTAGTGAGTACTGATTTATATGAAAAAAATTCACCCATTAGTTTTTCTTTAAAAATTGATAGTTTATATAAAATAAAAAAAGTTGATATTTTTATAAATAATACTTATTTAACATCATTAAAATCATCACCGTTTAATGTAACCTTTACCCCAAAAGATATTTCTGGAATAGATAAAAACAACACAATAAGAATTGTTGCTGTTGATGATCTTGGTAATATAGGAGAAGAGTCTATTTCTTTTAATTTAAAATAAATTTATCTTAAATTAAAAATATTTGAATTTGGTAATATTTCTTTTATAGAAAAAAGTATTTTTTCTTTTTTAATCAAAATTTCATTTAAAAAAATTGGTGAAGCTTTTATATAAACAACTCCATCTTTTATTTTAATTTGATTTACCTCTATTGGTTTTTTTATTTCATTAGAAATAACAGAAACCACAACGTTTTTTAACTCTTCATCTTTAAAGATAATTTTTTTAAACTTATCTAAAAAATTAGAAATTTTAGAATAATCCATACTATCTATTCATTGGCATAACTAAATACATAAATGAAGGATCCCCTACACCTTTTAAAATCATTGGTTTATTATTACCATTTAAATCTATACTTAAACTATCAGAAGAAATTGATTGAAAACAATCTAGTATATATTTATAGTTAAAATTAGCAGATACATTATCACCAGAGAGTGAAGCTGTAAGCATTGTTGTATTTTCACCAATATCTGTATTTTTTGACTCTACTTCAAAAACTTTTTCTTTTGGCTTTATTGTTAAACTAACTTCATTAAATTTATCTGAAAATATATTTGATATTTTTAAAGAAGAAATAAAATCTTGTTTTAAAACAACAGCTTTTGTTGTAGGATTTTTAGGTATTATTTGTTTATAATCAGGAAAATTACCATCCACAATTCTTGATGTTAAATAAATATTTTCAGAAGATATTGATATTTGATTTTTTTGTAATGTTATAATTAAATCATTATTAATTCCATCAAAAATTTTCATTATTTCAATAATATTTTTAAATGGTATTAATACTCCATCAAAATTTAATTTTTGTTTAATTTTTATCTTTTTCTCAGCTAAACGAAAAGAGTCTGTTGAAACAAAAACTAACATGTCGTCTTCTGGATAAATATAAACACTTCCAATTTCTGGTTTAACTTCTGAAACAGATGAACTATAATAAACAGACTTAAGTCCATCAATAAATCTAGGTGCTGAAACACTAAAACTATCACCTTTAATAAGTGGTATTGTTGGAAAATCATCAAAAGGAATACTTTTTAATAAAATTGTTGTTAATTTTGTTTTTACTAATAAATTATTATTAATTAATTCAAATTTAACCATTGAATCCCCTTGTAAAACAGAAAATAAGGAGGATAATATATCACCCTTAATAGCAATAGTCCCCTCTTTTTCTATTTTTGAAGCAACCTCAACTTCTATACCTATATTTAAATTTGTTGCTCTTAATTTTAAACTTTTATCAGAAGCAACCCAAAGTATAGATGATAAAACTGGTAATGTTAGATTCTTACCGGTTACACGTTCTACTGCGAGTAAAGCTTTTTTTATTTTATCTATTTGGCATTCTACTTTCATAGTATTTCTAATAATTTATATATTAAATATTTATTATTACTATTATAACTGTGTATATGTGAATTACTTTTTTAACCTTTAATGATAACAGTTTTTTTATAATATTTATTTTTTATAAATCTTTATCTTGTTAATAATTTATAAATTTTTTAATAACATTTTTTTCTCCACAAACTCTTCTTCTTATATGCACACTATTTCCACAGTTTTATCATCTCTTATTTAAACATTATCCTAATCTTTTCCACTTCTTGTAATAAAGATGGATCTGTTTTTAAATCATCTCTTATTTTTAAATGTGAGTGAATTACAGTTGTATGATCTCTGTCTCCAAGTTTTTGACCTATAAGAGGGTAAGAAATGTTAAAATCTTCTCTTAATAAAAACATCGCTACTTGTCTGGCTCTAACAATTTCTTTTTTTCTTGTTTTTTCATAAATTACTTCATCAGAAATTCCATAATAATCAGCAACGATTTTTACAATATCTTTAATTGCAACTGTTTTCTTTGGTCTTATATTGTTTTTTATTAACGCTTTTACTTCTGCTAAAGTTAACGCTCTATTTTTAAGTTGTGTTTGACAAATAACACTATTTAGACTACCTTCAAGCTCTCTTATATTACCCTCAAGTGATTCTGCTAAAGAGGCAACTATTTCGGGTTTGATAATAGAATTAGTAGATTCAAATTTAGCTTTTATTATAGCTATACGAGACTCATAATCAGGTTCAATTATCTGTACAATCATCCCAGAAGCAAAGCGAGACTGTAAACGATCTTCCAGACCTTGTATAAAGTTTGGGTGTTTATCTGAAGAAAAGATTATTTGTTTGTTGTTTTCATACAAAGTATTAAAAAGATGGAATAATTCTTCTTGAGTTTTATCTTTACCTGAAATAAACTGGATATCATCCATTATAAAAACATCATATTTTCGATATTTTTCCTTAAATGAATTAGGGTTTTTGTTTTGAATTGAATTTATGTAATCAATTGCAAATTTTTCTAAACTAACATAATAAACCCTTTTTTCTGGGTATTTAACTTTTATAGCGTTACCAATAGCTTGAATCATATGTGTTTTACCAAGACCCGTTCCACCATAAACAAAGAATGGGTTATAATTTTGTCCAGGATTATTTATTATTGCTTGTGATACAGCATAAGCGAGCTCATTAAATGGTCCAACAACAAAAGAATTAAAATTGTATCTAGGATTTAGGTTGTCTTCTTTGTTAACATAAAAATCATTGAGTGGTAATTCTTTGTTTATTCCAGCAGAATTTTTAATAAGATCCTTTGTATCATTTTGTATTGGGTTTTTTATTTCTTGTTTGTGGATAATATATTCAACACCTCTAATATTTTCATCGTTACCAATAAGTGTTTTTAATATAAGTTTATGAAATTTATTATAAAGCCAGTCTTTAACAAATTCATTCGGAACACCAATTAAAATAACTCCACCTTCTTCTTTTACAATAGAAGTATTTTTAAACCAAGTTGTAAAATTAGCTTTTGATATATTAAGCTCAATTTCAGCAAGACATTTTTTCCAAAACTCTGTTTTTTCCATAAGCCTTATTATATAGTATTTTATAAAACAGCAATAATTTAAAACCTTAATTAAGGTGTTAATATTATGTGGATATTCTCATTAAGGTTTGCATTATTGCTCTAGATGTTATATATTTCTATTATGTCACAAACATATCAACCAAACAGAAGAAAAAGAGCAAAAACCCACGGTTTTCTTGTTCGTACAAAGACTAAAAACGGAAGGAAGGTAAATTCTGCTCGTAGAAGAAAGGGGCGGGCTAATGTTTCTATTAAAAAATAACATGCTTTCAAAAAAAAATAGAGTCGATAAAAACACCTTTAAAACCATTTGGGATAAAGGAAATGTTGTTTCCGGCTCTTTTTTTGTTTTTAAATACATAAAACAAGAAGATCCAAAATTTTCTTTTGTTGTATCTAAAAAAATTGCCAAGGGTGCTGTAAAAAGAAATTTTTTAAGGCGACTTGGTTATAATATTTTAAAAGAAATAACTTTTTTAAAACTAAACGGTATTTTTATATATAAAAAAGAAGGATTAAGTGCTAATAAAAATGAAATTAAAGAAGATATTAAAAAAATCTTTAATAAAATAAATAAATGAAAAAATTTTTAATTTTTTTAATAGATTTATACCAAAAAACACCATTAAAATCACACTACACCTGTGTTTTTATTCCTACGTGCTCAGAATATACAAAACAAGCAATTCAAAAATATGGTATTTTTAAAGGGGTTTTTAAGGGTTTTTTGAGATTACTTAGGTGTCATCCTTGGCAGAAAAATAAATACGACCCTCTATAAAAATCAAAATCTATTTTTGTAAATTTTGATTTTTGGTGTTTTTGATATACAATGAATCAATATGATTAATTTGTGGAATACCCTACTTTATGAGCCGATATATAATGTATTAATTTTTATAGTAAATAACGTTACTTTTGGTGATGTTGGTTTTGCTATAATTTTAGTTACAATTGTTGTAAAAATAATTTTAATTCCATTAAACAATAAGTCTATAAGAAGTCAGGTTTTGATGAAAAAAATGGAACCTGAGATGAAACAAATAAAGAAAGACTATCCTAATAAAGAAGAACAAGCTAAAAAAACATTTGAACTTTACAAGAAATATAAAACTAATCCATTTTCAGGTTGTTTGGTTATCTTAATACAACTTCCTATTATTTTTGCGTTGTATTATGTATTTTATAATGGATTAGGTCTAAAAGAAGATATTTTATATTCATTTGTTCAGACTCCATCAGTATTAAATACAAATTTTCTTGGTTTTTTTGATTTAGCAGATAAAAGTATTTGGCTTGGTATTCTAACTGGAGCAACACAATTCATTCAAGGCTACTTATCTTCTCCTAAAAAGCCGAAAAAAGGGCAAATACAAGTTGTTAAGGAGGCAGATAGTAATAAAACTGTTGATTTTCAAGATCAATTATCTCAAAGTATGCAAATGAATGTTAAATATATTTTACCTATATTCATAGGCTTTATCGCTTGGAAAATTTCAGCTGCGGTTGCATTATACTGGATTGTGAATAATGTGTTTACTATTATACAAGAAATATGGATACGTCGATCTGTAGAATCTGAAAGCATTAATTAGTTTTTAAAATTATGGATAATAAAAACAAGGTTAAAGAAATTATAGAAAACATATTTAAATACTCTTCTTGTGTTTTAACAAGTTGTGATTTTAATGATGAAAATGGAGTTCTTTGGTGTTCAATTGAAACGCCTGATTCTAGTTTTATGATAGGTAAAGAAGGAGAAACACTTAGATCTCTAAACCATATAATTCAAAAGATGATAGAAAAAGATTATTTATCAGGAGAACAAGACCAAGAAGATAAAAAACCAGGCTTGTTTTTAGATATTAATGGTTATCAAAAAAAGCGTTTTGATAATTTAAAAACTACAGCACATATGATGGCTGAAAGAGCTAGATATTTTAAAAGTGATATTCAGATTGATCCAATGCCAGCATATGAAAGAAAGATAATTCACATGTTTTTAGAAGGAGCAAAAGATATTAAAACCGAATCTGAAGGTTTTGGTAAGGAGCGTAGAGTTGTTATCAAGTATATTGAAAATAATATTTAATTAGTTTATTTGAAGGCTCCATAGACTGGAGTCTTTTTTGTTGGTGAAGAATATTGTGTTTTCTTCTTTGTCTAAAAATAGATTAAATGCATCAATGGGTATCTCTTTTTCAGAGTTTGCTATAAGCTGTTTGTCACCAGTTTCTGTGTTTATTGAAATAAAAGAATCAGTAAAAGAAGTTAATCCTTTGTACCAAGAATCTGGTTCTTCTCTTGTTGTAATATTGTTTGGAATTGCGCAGTATAAAATTATACCAGAATTAGACCAAACACATTTTTCTGCAAGGCCATATACATCTAACTCTATATTACTCCTATCTTTTATTTTAAATATTCCAAGTTTTGGACCTGTGCCAGTTGAATAACTATACAAAATTGACTTACCGGTTTTATTTATTAATGTTGTTAAACCATTAATACCACCAAAAATTTTATTAATTGTTTTATTCATGGGGTTCAATAAAAAGATACTTCCAGATACCCCATAAGAAGCTTTTGTTGTAAGGTATATGTTGTTATTATTATCCCATTCTGACAACCACTCTGTGAAAGGATGTTCAAAAATAATTTCTCTCTTATTTTCACCAAAATTTCTTATTGTTCCAACTACTCCATTCTGGTTTTTTGTTAAATAGAAAAATTTAGTCTGATCTTTTGAGATACTTAAATTTAATATATTCTCTGGCAAAAACTCTCCCACTGACTCTCCTTGTGTTGCCATAAAACTATTTATTTTATTATCTGAAAGATTTCTATAGATAACAGTATCACCTGTATTATTAAATAAGGCTTCATATATTGTAGGTATCGTAGAGTTTGAAATTCTTTCTCTGGTTTTTTTATCTAAAAACATTTTATAAATATGCCCATTTTTCCTTTCAACAAAACGGAGGGTTGGAGCTTTTTCATATTTATCTTCATCTACTAGAGCTTCCACTATAATTGTTTTTGTAAAATATGGAGCAGTTTTTTCATCTATTTTACCTGTTGTTTCTAGGCCTTTTAATTTTTGGAATTCTATTATTGCTTGTGTTGCCTTTTTACCCAATACTCCGTCGATAGTAAGAGGTGGATTTAAAGATAATTCTTTATTTAAAAATTCTTGTATTTCTTTTCTGCCGTTTAAGGTATTACTCGATATTATTTCTGTAGTTTGTTTTATTTCATTATTTAAAATATTTTCTTTTAATCTGTTTTCTTGTATGAAAGTAGCTCCAGCGATAGCGAAGTCTGTAATTTTTAGAAATTTAGAATTTTCACTTGGTTTTTCTATGGCAATTTCATTTTCTTTTTCAGATTTTTCTGTTTCTGAAGAAGATTCTTTTGTGGCGCTTGTCCCAAAAGGGTTAAATTCTTGGTACCAAGGAGATTCTTTTCCTTCATTGGTTCCTTTATCTTTATTAATCCAAAGGTAAATAAGAACAGCTCCAAGGAGGGTGATTATAAATGTTATGGTAAATATTGTTTTTGTTTTTTTAGGCATATTATTGACCTGTTGTTGACCAGTGCCAAGGTTCACTAGCTAAATTTTTAAGTCCATATTTTGAAGCATTTGTTTTAAGCCATTTATAACATTCATCAGAAGATGTCATTTTTTGATTATTGCACCTAAAGTCTATTGCGAGCCCAGATTCGTGCATTGAATGACCTGGTCTTGCTGTTGGAGGAGTGCATTTACTCGATTTAGTTTTTGGGTCGGGGCACCCGTGTTTTACTCGTAAGGATTGTTGCTCAAGAGTTGATCTTGATCCAGAACCAGAAAGTAATATATTTTCTTTTTTTGCATCATTTAATAGATTAACAACATCATCTTTTATTAAATTACACACATTTAATTTGTCTTTTGGTGAAATGCCCCATGGAACAGTAATTGTCCCAAAACCCTGAGGGCATAATTTGGTATTATCTCCAACAGAATAATCTTCCCATGGTTCTTTTTCTGTTTCATCATCTATTTTTACTGAAATTTGTTTTATGGTTAAACCTTTACCACCTAGAAGATCAGGGTTTATGGTATTTAATAATGCGTATGAACCAAGAGCTATAATTAAACCCAAGATAGCTTTTGAAATTTTAGATTTACCATTTGTTTTACCGAAGATAGATTCACTTCCCATCCATTGTATACCACCTATCACAATCATTATTACAGCTAAAACTCCACAAAGACCTATAAGAATGAGTAGCATTTTACTGAAATAATCAGAAATAGTCATTGAATCAACTTTCTCTATATCACCTATTGGAGCTAGAAGGTTATACTCATTGGAGCCAATGGAACCTTTTTCTTGTTGAGCTTCAATGTTATATAAACTCTCTTTATCTTTTAAAATGTTTGTTTCTGTGTCTTGGAAACAAGGCCCTGTTGTTTTTGCTTGAGAGGAAGATTTTTCGTAAGCTAATCTGGCTTCGTTACAAGTTTTTTCATTTGAAAATCCCGGTGTTGAAAGTCTTCCTTTTGCTCCATAAAATTCTTGTGATGTGTTTAAATACCACCAATATGTATCAACATTGTTTTTAATGATAAAACCACTATATGTTGCGATTCCACGGTATTTTGTTTTTATTTGTATCAAACCAGAGGTTGCACCAGATGGGACATTCAAAGATATTTGGTTGGTCATAGATTGATTAGAGTATTTAGCATCTTTACCACCAATAATAACGCTTTCTATATAATTTAAATTCTCACCATTTATTATTATATTATCGTTTACTTTACTAGTACTTGGTGTTACGTTTTTTATCTTAGCTTCACCCCCAGGATAACACGAGCTTGGGTTGTGCGATTTATCTATTTGTTTTACCCACTCTTCGCAAGCCAATTTGGTATCATACCCTGCTCCATTATTACTTCCTTTTTCTATCCTTTCACCACTTAGCTCCTCTGTTGTATAAAAGTATTTATCAGCAGCATTTATGTTTGATATTGGTATTAAAATTAAACTAAATGATACTAATCCAATCCATTTTATTAAATTTTTGTTCTTTTTTTTCATTTTATAGATTAATTTTTATTTTACGAGTCGTTTCTTGTAGCAATTCATCTAGATTTTTAACTAATAATGATATGGTAGCATACCCTCCTCGCGAGGTAGGACGAACAGTCATTTCATTCTTTTTTGACGGTGTTTCGACAATGTTACCATTTATTTTCCATGTATAACTAAAATGATCTCTACCTTCTGTTGTCATAAAGTATGGCTCTGCCACAATTGTCATTTCATTTTCCAAGAGAGACTCTTCGTTACCTAAGGCTTTATTGTATAAAATACCGTCTGCTCCAGATTTTTTATAAAAAATAATTTGAGGGTCGTAGCTCGGTAAATAAATAGTTTCCTCAGCTTTATAATTTCCAGAAACAGAAGATGCAGAAACAGTTATTTTGTTATCACTTTCAAAAAGACTATTTTTAGCTAAATAATAATTTTTATTATACCCAGATACTTCAGTAACAGCACTGTCTGCTTTCTTCCAAGAATAAGAAATATTACCAATACCAGATGTTATAGTTTTAGTGTTAGGAATTGCTACTATTTTCACAGAGCTTCCTTTTGAAGGTAAAGATTTCCCTTTATAGAATGGTGGAGTGCGTCCATCCACAGACTCCCACATCAATTCTATCTCAGATGGGTAGATAGCTATTTTTTTAGATATAGAAGCGGTACTTTCTGCTGGATTAATAATAACATCAACTACTATAACAGTATCAACTTCACCTGTTTTAAGTGTGTAGCTTGTTTTACCAAGACCATAAGAAACTGTTTGTCCATTCATCTTCCACTCCATATCAGCTTTTGTGAGGTCTGTAGCATAGCTTGATAGAGTAATAGTTACATCTTCATAAGGACCAGGGTTTTTAGGAGAAAGAGAGGTGGATATCTCGTTAGCTTGAACTTGTATTTGCGTATCCGCAAAAGAGAAAATAGGGAAAATAATGATTCCCATAAATAGAAGTCCAACCAGAAAAACTTTTTTCTTAATAAGCTTCACTTTATATATTATATAATAACTTTTACAGCTAAACAACCAATTAATTGCCAGAATTTAAAAGTTCTTCTTTTGCTTTTTTGATGGCTAGAATTTGAGATGGGTCAGATGTTATGATTTGATCTTCTGTATAAGAAGCGATAGTTTTTATTGCGACGTGTTTTAATCCAGCAAAGAATATTCCCTCTCCCACGTTAGCTTCAAGTAATAGATATTTTTCCTCGTCGGTTAAATTGAATGTTTTTTGTAATACATCAATTGTCGATGGGGATTGTTTTAATAATAGTTGTATTGATGAGTTTGTAACAATAGGCACACCATATGTACTTTTCATGAAATCTCCTACATCTTGAGTTATAGTTGCAAGTCCTAAGTAATATTTTCTACCTCTTTTGGCGATAGAATATAAGAAAGATGCAGTATCTTCTGATTTCATCATCCACCAAGCTTCATCCACAACAAGAAGTCTCTTTTTTATATTTTTACGAACAGCATTCCAGATATAGTGAGTAATTATATACATAGCTACTGGCTTTAATTCATCTTCCATATCACGAACAGAAAATACAATAAACTTTCGATTAATATCTATATTTGATGGTTGGTTTAAGAACGAAGCCCAAGAACCACGAGTATATTTATTTAATCTTTGAATTAAAGATTCACTCCCCTGCATTCCTGATAAAATAACTTCAAAGTCTGAAAGCATTGGGGGTTCAATATTTGAAAAATCTGAATCAATAGTAATGTCTTTTAGGGCATATGTTTCTGTAATCGCACTATCGATTATAGAATCTTCTTCTGGAGTTAATCCTCCAAGCATTATTCTAAATAATCCAACAAGACTAATAATATTTGATCTTAAAACATCTGCTGGAGTTTCGTCGTTTGTGGGAATTGGTAAATCAAACGGATTTATATGGTGCTCAGAAGATAATGCAATATTAAAACATCTTCCACCTACTGCTTCAGCTAAGTATTCATATTCTCTTTCTGGATCAATCACAATAACTTCTGTGTCAAACATAAGAGAACGAATAATTTCAAGTTTTGTCGCGTAAGATTTACCAGCACCAGATGTTGCAAATGTTATAGAATTATAGTTTGGAAGTGAAAATCTATCAAATAATATCAAGCTAGAGTTGTGCCTGTTTACTCCATAGAGTATGCCCTTATCTTCTGTAAGGTCAAATGAGACGAATGGAAAGACACTAGAGAGAGGCTCTGTGTTTAATTTTTGGTGAATACCAAGTATATCTGTTCCTATAGGAATAACACTTTTGAAACCTTCATTTTGTTGGAATAAAGACGGTTTTAGATATACTAGTTTTGATTCCAATATAGATTTAATTTCATTTTCTATTTTAAATAAATCATTTTCATTATCACCATATACGGTTATATACAAACCAACATCAAACATTTTTTCTTGTGCTTGCATCAAATTGTCTCTTAATTCTTCTAAATCACGATAGGCAGTATCTAGCATTGGGTCTCTTACTAAACCCTTAGATTCTCTTATAGATATTTGACTTTGAACCTCGGCAACCTTTTTTTGGAAAGATCTTAGAACAGAGCTAGTTTCTATCGGATGGATAAAAATTGAAACATCAAAGACTTTATCAAGGTTTATTATAGGAGAAAACCAATTATCACTAAGGTATCTTGGGTAAGAAATAACAAAAAAAGTTTTAGCTATCTTGTCCCCAAGATTTAAAGATTTAGGTGTGATTTGAAGAGCTGATGGTGCGATAACGTCTTGGAGTTCAAGTGTAGCAGCTTTATATATTTCACTAGGAAGAACTGGCATCACGGTACTTTTACCTAAGATGTCTTCTTTCTTATCGTCTTTTTTAAATAATGATGAAAAAATTCCCATAATAATTTATATTTTTATACCCTGGCTAGTATCCCCAGGGTTAAAGGTCTTATAAAATAATTCAATTACTTGGTCTGTATTAAGCTGTGAAGTTCTAATTCCTATTCTATTTAAACCACTAGCAACAACACCAACTCTTTGATCAAGTTGTGTTCTTTTTTCTTCAAAAGAAGCGAGGTCGGCTGCTTTTTTGTTGTTCTCAACTTGTTTAGTGCTTGTATTATTACCTCCAAGTAAACTATCCATCATACTACTACTTGATTTTATTACCCCAGGAGTATAAGGAATAACAATAAAAAATGTTTTTGTCATTATATTAACCTCTTCTGTGAAAGATCTTATAAATTCCATATATTCCTTGGTTTGTATTTTTAAAAGTGGCTCAACTTGTTCTTTCATCCTGTTTTCTAACGTTAAAAGATATGGACGAATGTCTAGTCTTCTAGATTGCACAGAGATTTGGACAGAAAAATCTAAACTGTTAAGAAAATTTTGAAATTCGCTTAAAATTGCAAGTTGTTCTTCACTAGATTTTAAAGATAGGTTTAAGGAAGAAGCAATAAGGATAGCTCTAAGACCACCATCTTTTAAAACAATGATCCCATTTCGAACTTCTTTTATTGGTACAAAATCTTGAGAACTTTTCGCATTTACCATATTTTTATTATAACATTAATCTCTATTTTTCAACTATCATTATTCTTCTGTGTCTTTAATGTCTAAACTCCAAGCTATGTCTTTTATTTTATTACTTGTAGACATTGGGGCCAAAGATACAAGAGAATTTAAGGTATCATCCTTATCTTTTTCTGGCTGTTTGTTTTCTGGTTTTATTATTCTTTGCTTCCAAAGATATAATTTACTAGAAACTAAATACATAAAGCTTGCCTCCAAATAATAAACAAATGGCCTATTGTTTACTTTATAAAATACAAGCAAAAAAGTTAAAATAGCGATAGGAATTATAAAAATAATACCCAAAAAAAAGCCCATTAGTTTATAGATAATAAAAATTACTCCTGCTCCTCCAGCGAGGTAAGCAAACTGCCGAAAAGTAAAAGGACCAAAAAGCTTGTCTTCTACATCTATAAATTGTGGGACTTTAAATTGCATATGTATATTTTACTACAAAATCTTTAAAAAGGCTCTCTATACGGATCTGATTGTCTCCCTCTATTAGTATTTAGCCCATTATTAGAACTCTTATTTGAATTATTTATTGCGATATCTTTTAATTTTTCTTTTATTATATCTTGTGAATTAATATTTTTCTCTATAGGTTCGTCTTTCTTCCATGGCCTGGGTGCAAGGTCTTCATCTATAGATTTATTTTCTAAATTTTTGTTATTTGTTTTAAAATTATCATTATTTAATCTAAGAGGTTTTAATGTCTCACCTTTGTCAGATTTTACTCTTGAATATGGGGGTAATGGTATTTTTTCAAAAGAAGAAGTTTGAATTACGTCTACTACTTCTTTCTTTCCGTCTGTTTCTTCTTGTTCTTTTTTCAATATTTCTCTAATTTCTATTATTATTTTCTCGTTAATATCTTTTACTAATTCTTTTATCTCTTCTTTTGGTTTTCTTATATTTGTAAGAATTTCATCTAAGAATTTGTCTCCATCAATTTCATTTTTTATAACCCGAACTGTTATTTTCTCTAAAATTCCGATTTCTTCAACATTAAATTTGTATTTTTGTGATATTTCATATAAATTAGATCTCCAGTTTGATTTTGCAATTGCTTTTTGAACCCTAAGAGGTAGGGTGGAAAATCTTGGATCAAGGAAATTTTGTTTAATTTCAAACTTTCTTTTTCTTTCAAGAATCATTTTTAATTCGTCTTCTATTTTTTGAAATACTAATCTATTCATTTCGCCAACTAAGAATTCTGTATCTTCTTTTGTTAAAGACATTCTTTTTTGTAATTCATATGGGTAATCTTCTCCGTTTGTTATTCCATATAAAAGTAGCTCCGTTTCTATTTCAAGTGCTTCTAATTGGTCAGCTGTATAGTTTTTCATACCAAGAATGATTAGTCTCCAGTTTATATTTGAAATAGCTTCCACTGACTCTTTAGGGAGTTTAGCCATTGCTTCATTTATTTTATTTTGATATAAATCATTAAATTCTTCCATAATAAATTAAATTATTTTT
>CAZUUH010000005.1:32701-35230 GCA_964623415.1 uncultured Candidatus Saccharibacteria bacterium
TCATTAAATTCTTCCATAATAAATTAAATTATTTTTCCACCAGAAACTATATATTGTATTGTTTTTTCTAATTTTTTAAAATTTTCAGGATTGATACTATTACTAGTATCTCCAAGTTGTTTTTCTATAGGAATAAATATATTTTGGTCTATTTCTTCTGAAATGTTAGTAGCCTCATTTTTACTTAAACCAATACGACTTTCAAGATTAATTAAAAAGAAATCTTTTTCTGTTATACCAAGAATAATAAGAGAAGTTTCTGCTTGCAATGAGTTAATTTCTTCTTCATTTAGGAGATATTTTTCCCCTATTTCTTTGGTTTTTTCTATCCAGTTGGATTCATTAATAACACCTTTTATTTTTTCAGGAAATTTTAATGTTATTTCTTCTATTGTTTTTTTTAATTCTTCGGTCATATTTTTTATTTTTTACCACTATCAAATTTTTCTTGCATTATTATCTTGTGTTCAATTTCTTTTCTTGTTGTTTCATCCATTCCTAACCAAAGAGAACTCTCTGCATAATTTTTCCTTCTTTCAGCATTTTTGATTTTAATTTTTTGATCTAAGTATTTTTTAAGCTCCTCGAGACGATTAATATTTCTACCGTTGTTTGTTGCTGTTTTACTATATTCAATAGTTTTTAATACATTGTTATCATCAATATATTCAAAATCTTTACCTTCTCTAAGAGCTTTTTTTCTATTTTGTGACTCTTTTAGTCTATTATTTGCTTGGCTGAGTTCAAGTTTAGCGTTTGCTTTTTCTGTTGGATTTGATGCTGCTTTAAGTACACGTTCAGCGTCACTAGCTTCTTGTCTTCTCCTTTCTATTAATTTATCAACAGTTTCAATTTCTTTTGCATTTTCAATTAGTAATTTTTGTAGATCAATCTCTACTTTATCTAAATTTTGTTTAAGTGGTTCGTATTGGCTAACCTCAAATTCTTGAGCTCTTTCTTGCTTCTTTTTAATTTTTTCTGCTTTAATTTTTTCAAAATTGGTATCTTTTGCTTTACCTGGTTTAAAGCCAAAACTTTCCATACTTTTACCACCTATAGAAACTTGAGACAATTGCTTGCCTCCAATTTTTATTCCACGGAGATCCATGTTCCCCTTTGATGCAGCATTACCAATATTTTTTAATAATTTATAACGAAGACTTCCTGCGCTCGCTTTATCATTAATTGTTTTTGAATTTGCAATTGCACTACCCATTCTCCCAACAGTGTTTCTTAGCACTCCCGCTCCTAAGCCCATAGCTCCACCTGCTACTAATCCACCTGCAGACATCGCTGTCTTACCAATTTTGGAAGCATAGTCCATTGCAGTTTTTCCTATGTCACCAGAAAGTTTCTTTGTTATGTCTTTGGCTTTTAGTAACAAAATCATTAAAAAGACAAAAGGAAGAGCAACTGATATGAATAACCCGACGCCGAATCTTTCTCCTGTTAAAGCTGCGTCCACAACTCCAAGGCCCTTATCAGCAAAACCAACGATTATATACATAAAGAATGCAAAAATAGGAGCCATAAATGCCAAATTAAGTGTTTCTGGCCACCATTTTTTCCAACCAACCATATCAATACTTTGTAGTTGTGGTACGGTGTAGCTAAAGAATGCAAAAGGAACTACGATCATTGCAACCCATAGTCCTACAACTCTAATAACAAATAATATAGTACAAGAAAGGAAAACCCATATTCCCACAATGTTTATAATTACGGTTAAAAGGGTAATAATTATAAAATTTCCAGCATCAATATTACCATCTGTATATTTGATTTCTTTTTCATTAAGATCTTTGTCTCCCTCGGTAACTGATTTTCCAGATTCATCGACTGATGACGTACCAGGTAATTGTATTTTAGTAATATCTTCACCTCTTGTGATAAGAGCCTGTGGATTAACTCTTGATATAAGCGCTTCTGATAATTTTATCTCATTGAATTCTCCAAGTTCACTATTTTCTCCATTTGAGCTTATTGATATCGTATTTTGATTATAAAAAACTCTTGCTAAAATATTAGAGGTATCTATTATTATTTTTGTTGCAAATAAGCTAAAGTTTATCAATATTCCTATTATAACCACATTTACAATCATCTCTTTTGTTTTTGCACCATTTAAATCTAGGATTGTTGAGAATGCTACATATAATAATACAAAAATAAAAAACATATTACAGAAATCGCGAACAATTCCCCATCCTTCTGTAACGAAAGATGAACGATAAGAGGTATCTGAGATAGAATACATTAAAGCAAAATCTAGAGCCTTACCAGATATAGCAAATATGTAAGACGTCGGTTTAAATAACAGATAATAAACACCTTGGGCAACACAGCCCATAATTGTCCCCTCTCCCATAATTCCACAAGCAGGTAATTCATTAGTACTTTGATTTTTAATTTTTATTTCATCGATGTCATTTGTTAAACCACCTCCTTCTGCAACGATCTGCTCGTCTGGGCCACTTGCTGTTAATTCTACTGTTTTTGTTATAAATTGATCTGATCCATCTTCTAAAT